>JAEKMB010000152.1 GCA_019508105.1 Alphaproteobacteria bacterium | reverse complement strand
TCCAGGATCAGCTTTTCGGCGTCCCGGCGAGAGCAGATTCCGGCCCGGGCTATGACTTTTGCTATCCGGTCACCGGCTGGCTTTTCGGCGGCGGGCAATGCTAACTCCTGGACCCATGAATGACGGCGAAGCCATAGCACTGGCGCTGCGAGAAGCGAAATCGGCCGCGGCCCGCGGGGAAGTGCCGGTGGGCGCGGTGCTGCTGGGCGCCGATGGCGCGCTTTTGGCGCGTGACGGCAACCGCATCCTGGAACGCAAGGATCCCACCGCCCATGCCGAAATGCTGGTGATGCGGGCCGGGGCAGCGGCGCTGGGCAATGAGCGGCTGATGGGTTCCACCCTCTATGTCAGCCTGGAGCCGTGCGCCATGTGCGCCGGCGCCATGGCGATGGCGCGCATCGGCCGGCTGGTGTTCGCGGCCTGCGATCCCAAGGGCGGGGCGGTGCTGCACGGTCCGCGCTTTTTCGAGCAGCCGACCTGCCATCATCGCCCGGCGGTGACCCAGACCGAGCCGCATGCGCTGGAAGCGGGCGAGATCTTGCGCGAATTTTTCCGCGCGCGGCGTAGCTAGAACCAGCCCGGTGAGGAACCGGGAAAGCCCAGCAGCAGCACTTCGCGCGCCGCGATCAGGCCGATGCCGGCGCCGATCAGGACATCGCTGAGGAAATGCGCCGTCAGCAGCGCACGCGTCACCGCCAGGAGCGCCGCGATGCTGAACCAGATCGGCCAGGCCATAGGCCAGACGCAGGTGAAGATCACCGCCACACAGCAGATGGTCAGGGCGTGGCCGGAGGGAAAGCTGTTGTAATCGGGATTGAAAGCCAGCGGCATGAAGCCGTAAAGGCCCATCTCCATGTCGTCGCGCGGCCGCCTGCGGCCCAACACCAGCTTGATGACATGCAGAAAGCCGCTGCCCAGGGTCAGGCTGGCGATGAAGGCCAGGGAATAATTGATCAACTGGGTGGCGTCATCGGCCAGAACATCGAAGTGGCGCATCCCTGCCGCCACGATCAAGGCCAGGATTGCCGCCGCCAGCCAATGGCCGGCCTTGGCGTAATGGGTGATGCCGTCCAGCGCCTTGTGCACCCGGGCGCTGACATGGTCATAGATGAAATGGGCCAGGGCGCGGTCGATCAACAGCGCCGCGCACCCCGCCAGGATGGATAAAAAGCCTGCCCACAAAAGCATGGATATTGGGTGCCTTGCCGTCTTGTTGCTGTCAACGATTTAGTGCGTGCCGCGCGCGGAGGCGCGCGTTTCGGCGGCGCGAAAGCGCGTTAGCGCTTGAGGGCGCGCCAACCGATGTCGGTGCGGCAGAAGGCGCCGTCCCAATGGATCAGCTTCACCGCTTGATAGGCCCGCGCCTGGGCCTCGGCCACGTCCTTGCCCAGCGCTGTGACATTTAACACTCGGCCGCCCACCGCTACGATGGTGTCGCCGCGCCGCTCGGTTCCGGCATGGAAGAGGATGATGCCGGGCAGTTTGGCGGCCGCCTCCAGCCCGGCGATGACATGGCCTTTTTCATACGCGCCCGGATAGCCTTGGGAGGCCATCACCACCGTCAGCGCCACCTCATCGCGCCATTCCAGCGGTTGCAATTTTCCGTCCCGTGCCGTCACCAGGGCGGTCAGCAGGTCGCTTTTCAGGCGCGGCATCAGCACCTGGCATTCCGGATCGCCGAAGCGGGCATTATATTCTACCAGCCTGGGACCCTGTTTGGTGATCATCAGACCCAGATAGAGCACGCCCATGTAAGGCATCCCCTTGGCCTTCATGGCCGCGACCGTGGGCTTGATGAATTTCTCCATCGCCACCTGTTCCAGCGCCGGCGGCAGCACCGGCGCCGGCGAATAGGCGCCCATGCCGCCGGTATTGGGCCCGGTGTCACCATCGCCGACGCGCTTGTGATCCTGGGCGCCCGCCAGCGGGATCACGTTGGTGCCATCGGACAGGGCAAAGAAGCTGGCTTCCTCGCCTTGCATGAATTCCTCGATCACGATGGCGTGGCCACTTTCGCCGAAGCCGCCTTCGAACATGAAGTCGATCGCCTTGTGGCTTTCATTTTTGTCGGCGGCGATGATCACGCCTTTCCCCGCGGCCAGGCCGTCGGCCTTGATTACCACCGGGTAACCCAGGCTGTCGGCGAAGGCCTTGGCGGCATCGGCGGCAGTGAAGCGCTGATAGGCGGCGGTCGGGATGCTCATCTCGTCGCAAAGCTGTTTGACAAAGCCCTTGGAGCCTTCCAGTACCGCCGCGGCCCTGGAGGGGCCCAGGCTGCGGATGCCGGCCGCTTCCAGCACGTCCCACAGCCCGCCCACCAACTGGGCGTCGGCAGCGATGACGGCGAAATCGATTCGGGTCTCGACGGCGAATTTGGCCAGGGCGGCAAAGTCGGACGCCGCAATGGGGACGCATTCGGCGACCTGCGCTATGCCGGCATTGCCGGGGGCGCAATAAAGCTTTGTCAGCAGGGAGCTTTTTGAAAGCGCCCAGGCCAGCGCATGTTCGCGCCCGCCGGAACCCACCAACAAGACCTTCACTGCAACCTCGCCTTTGCCCGCCGCCACCCTGTATCATGGCCGCCATGTCCGACACACAAGTTTCCAACCTGCCCGAATTTACAGTCACAACATTGTCCGCCGCCCTCAAGCGCGCGGTGGAAGACCAGTTCGCCATGGTGCGGGTGCGGGGCGAGATTTCGGGCCTGAAATTCCATTCCTCCGGCCACGTCTATTTCGACCTGAAAGACGACAAGGCGGTATTGAACGCGGTGATCTGGCGCACCACCACGGCCCGGCTGCGCATCCGTCCCGAGGCCGGCATGGAAGTGATCTGCACCGGCAAGATCTCCACCTATGCCGGCTCCTCGCGCTACCAGATCATTGTCGAGCAGGTCGAACTGGCCGGGCTGGGGGCGCTGATGGCGCTGCTGGAAGAGCGGCGCAAGAAGCTGGCCGCCGAAGGCCTGTTCGATGCCGCGCGCAAGAAGAAGCTGCCTTTTTTGCCGGAGGTGATCGGGGTGATCACCTCGCCCACCGGCGCGGTGATCCGCGACATTATGCACCGGCTTGAGGCACGCTTTCCCCGCCGGGTGCTGCTGTGGCCGGTGGCGGTGCAGGGCGAGAAGGCCGCCGCCGAGATTGCCGCCGCCATTGCCGGGTTCAACGCTTTCGGCACCCATCTGCCCAAACCGGACCTTATCATCGTGGCGCGGGGCGGCGGTTCGGTGGAAGACCTGATGGCGTTCAATGACGAAGCGGTGGTGCGCGCGGCGGCGGCCAGCGTCATTCCCCTGATTTCGGCGGTTGGGCACGAGACGGATACGACCCT
>JAEKMB010000151.1 GCA_019508105.1 Alphaproteobacteria bacterium | reverse complement strand
GTGCGTTGAAGGGAGCTTTGTGATGAGCATGAACAACCAAGGCCGCCCCACGGACCCAAACCGCCGCTCCGTCGCGTCCGGTACTGTCACGGGAGAACCGGCCACCGTCTCCGGTGACCGGGGCCTCGACCATGAAGAAGCGCTGATCTTTGAACTGGATCATGGCGCTGTCGGCGTTGACCTGCCCGATGTGAAGGTGAGCGACGACAAGCTTGGCGGCATGCGCCGGAGTGCCCGTATCGGCCTGCCGGGCCTCAGCGAGCCGGAAGTGATCCGTCATTATGTGCGGCTGTCGCGCAAGAATTACGCCATCGACAGCGGCCTTTATCCGCTGGGCTCCTGCACCATGAAGCACAATCCGCGCCTGAACGAGAAGATGGCGCGGCTGCCGGGCTTCGGCGACCTGCACCCCCTGGCGCCGGCCTCGACCACCCAAGGGGCGCTGGAACTGATCTCCCAGTTGATGAACTGGCTGACCACCCTGACCGGCATGCCTGCCGTGGCCATGTCGCCCAAGGCGGGCGCTCATGGCGAATTGTGCGGCCTGCTGGCCATTCGTGCCGCCATTGCGGCGCGCGGCGAGAATCGCAAGCGCGTGCTGGTGCCGGAATCGGCGCATGGCACCAACCCCGCCACCGCCGCCTTTGCCGGCTTTACGGTGGACGAAGTGCCCGCCAAGCCCAATGGCCATGTGGATGCCGAAGCCCTCAAGGCCAAGCTGGGACCGGACGTGGCGGCGATCATGCTGACCAATCCCAACACCTGCGGCTTGTTCGAAGGCGAGATCATCGACATCGCCAGGGCGGTGCATGAGGCGGGCGCCTATTTCTATTGCGACGGCGCCAACTTCAACGCCATCGCCGGCAAGGTGCGCCCCGGTGACCTGGGCATCGACGCCATGCACATCAACCTGCACAAGACGTTCTCGACGCCGCATGGTGGCGGCGGTCCGGGCGCCGGTCCGGTGGTGCTGTCGGCGCGGCTTGCCGCCTATGCTCCCATTCCGCTGCTGGTGGCGGATGCAAAAGGCTTGCGCCTGATCGAGGACATGGCGGCGGCGCCCGATGGGGCCAAGCCGTTCGGCCGCATGTGCGCCTTTCATGGCCAGATGGGCATGTTCAGC
Organism: Alphaproteobacteria bacterium; assembly: GCA_019508105.1. GTDB lineage: Bacteria > Pseudomonadota > Alphaproteobacteria > Micropepsales > Micropepsaceae > Rhizomicrobium. The sequence continues at coordinate 2,216 of JAEKMB010000151.1, read as the reverse complement.
CGGGCGCTGACTTACATGCTGTCCCATGGCCGCGACGGCGTGCGCCAGGCGAGCGAAGACGCGGTGCTGTCGGCCAATTACATCCTGGCCTCGCTGAAAGACGTGATGAGCGCCCCGTTCGGCGATGGTCCCTGCATGCACGAGGCGCTGTTCGATGACAGTTTCCTGGACGGTACCGGCGTCACCACCCTGGATTTCGCCAAGGCGATGATCGATGAGGGCTATCACCCCATGACCATGTATTTCCCGCTGGTGGTACATGGTGCCATGCTGATCGAGCCCACGGAGTCCGAATCCAAGGAGTCACTGGACCGCTTCATCCATGTCCTGCACACTTTGGCCGAGGAAGCACTGGCCAAGAACACCGCCCGCTTCGCCGGGGCACCGCACCTGGCGCCGCGCCGCCGCCTGGACGAGACCGCAGCAGCGCGCAAGCCGGTGCTGCGCTGGAAACCTGATCCGCTGAAACAAGCGGCGGAATAGGCATGGGGAGCTACGTCCGCAGCAACCTGCTTGCCGGCGAAGAGGTGGTCTATGAGACCTCGCTGCATCCCATCGTCTATGTCTCGCCGGCGGCGATGATCTTTGGCGGCATCATCCTGGGCTTTGCCGTCAATCCTTCCATCGGAGCGGTGCTGCTAGGGTTCGGCGTGCTGGCGCTGGCAGGCGCCTGGCTGCGGCAATGGGCCAGCGAGTTTGCCGTCACCAATCGGCGGGTGATCATCAAGATGGGCTTCATTTCCCGCCGCACCATCGAGATCAACATGTCCAAGGTGGAATCGGTGGAGGTTAACCAGGACATTTTCGGCCGGATGTTCAACTATGGCACGATCGTGGTGATCGGCACCGGCGGCACCAAGGAGCCCTTTGCCCTGATCGACGATCCCTTGGCCTTCCGCCGCGCGGTGCAGTCGCAACAGGCCTGATTCATATCGCGGGGGAACCCTGGGAACGGTCCCAGCGTACAAAACGTTCTCACAGCGATGCAGACAGCCGGACCAGCCCTGAAGATGCGTGCCCTGGCGGCACGGTTACGGGGATATGCGGCTGAGACCTCCATCGAGCACTTCCGCCGCAAATTCCAGATCGTCGCCTCGGAGCTGGAAGAAGCGGCCATGGATCTTGAAAGCCGTGACCGGTTCCGACTGGTCTCCTAGATTTCCCGGTGGGCAAAGCGGTTGCGGATATGGGCGTTGAAATAGGCGCCCAGCGAATCCGAAAACAGCAACGCGTCATAAATCTCTTCCGGCACATCGTCATAAATATAAGTCCGGCCTGAATCGCGGAAGGTGGCGAGCAAAGTATGCGCGTCGCGATCGTAGCTCACTTGTTCCAGGGCGGTGGATTGGACATAGGCCATGAACGGTAACGAAAAAAGGCGCGGGATGGCTCCCGCGCCTTTGTCGACAGCCCGACGAAAAATTTTCAGGAACAGCCGCTGGTGGAACCGCAGGTGTTGCACTTCATGCAGGTGCCGTTGCGCACCAGGGTGAAATTGCCGCACGCGCCGCAGCTGTCGCCTTCAAACCCTTTGAGCCGGGCTTCCAGTGCTCGCGCCGCGCGCGTTTCGCGCATCGCAGGCTTGCCGCTCATCGCCGCTTCCAGGCTCGCCACCTGGGCGCTCACGGTGTTGAGCGTGGCTTCCACGCCGGCGCGGATTTCCGACAGATCCAGGCTGGCATCATTGTCGGCTTCGAAGCGGCCGAACTGTTCTTCCGCATCGTCATGCGCCAGCATCTTGGGCGCCGCGCCGCCCTTGACCATGGCGATCTGGGTGCGTCCGCGCAGATAGCCGCTGGAAGCCAGCTTGGTAATGGCCACTTCCTGAACGCCGCCACCGCCGCCGCCATTGCCCAGATCCTCGTCGGCCGACGGCACGACATGGGCCAGATCGGTGCGGCCCAGATAGGACACGCCCAGCTCGCGGAAAATATAGTCCAGCACGCTGGTGGCGTTCTTGATGGAATCATTGCCGATGACGAGGCCGGCCGGCTCGAAGCGGGTGAAAGTGAAGGCCTCGACGAATTCCTCCAGCGGCACGCCATATTGCAGGCCCACCGAAATGGCGATGGCGAAATTGTTCATCAGGCTGCGGAAGGCAGCGCCTTCCTTGTGCATGTCGATGAAGATCTCGCCCAGCCGGCCGTCTTCATATTCGCCGGTGTGCAGATAGACCTTGTGGCCGCCGACAATGGCTTTCTGGGTATAGGACTTGC
>JAEKMB010000150.1 GCA_019508105.1 Alphaproteobacteria bacterium | reverse complement strand
CAAGATCATTGCCCTGGGTGACGGGCTGGCGCCGATGCGCGCCCAACTCGAATATGGCAAGGACGCCGCCAACCATGTGCGTATCACCCGGGTCGCTTGGATAAATCCCGGTCCTGACACCACATGGCTTTATGCACGGCTGGAAGAAGTGATTTTGCGTATGAACCAGGACATCTTCCATTTTGAACTGTATGGGCTCGAGCCGGGGTTGCAATACACAGTCTATGAATCCGCCGAGAGCGGTCATTACAGCTGGCATGTGGATGCGGGCCAACACAATCCGGAACCGCGCAAGATTTCGCTCAGCCTGCAGCTGAGCGACCCCAAGGATTATGAAGGTGGCCGGCTGGTGATCGAGGCCGGCGACGGCGCCTATGTAGCGGAAGCCGCCCGGGGCGCCATTATCGCCTTCCCGTCCTACGTTCTGCACCGGGTGACACCGACTGAATCGGGTGTGCGCAAGTCGCTGGTGGTCTGGGTCTCGGGTCCGGAATTTCGCTGATGCGATAGACAGTTGGCCGGCAGCTTTCTATCTTCCATGTATTGTTTCGTTTGTCAGGATTCTTCATGTCCACCACGCTGCTTTGCATTCTGGATGGCTGGGGCTGGCGGCCCGATCCTGCGCCCGACAATGCCATCGCCGCGGCCCGCACGCCCAACTATACGCGCCTGCTCTCGGAATGCCCGCACGCCCTGCTGTCGACCTCCGGCCGGGCGGTGGGATTGCCCAAGGGCCAGATGGGCAATCCAAGCGCGCCGTCCATGTGATGGGCCTGATGTCCCCGGGGGGCGTCCATTCCCACCAGGATCACATCGCCGCCCTGGTGAAGATCATTAACGCGGCCGGCGTGCCGGTGTTCGTGCACGCCTTTCTGGACGGCCGCGACACCCCGCCCAAAAGCGCGGGCGCGTTTGTCGCCAAATTCCTGGGCGACATTCAGGGCCTGGCCGGTGTGCGCCTGGCCACGCTTTCGGGACGCTATTACGCCATGGACCGCGACAAGCGCTGGGACCGGGTCCGGCAATGCCATGACGCGATCGTCGATGCCTCGGCGCGCCGCTTCGATGACGCGGTGGCGGCGATCGAGGCGTCTTATGCTGCAGATGTTACTGACGAGTTTGTGGTCCCTTGCGTGCTGGGCGATTATGCCGGGGTGGAAGACGGCGATGTGCTGTTGTTCGCCAATTTCCGCGCCGACCGGGCGCGCGAGATTTCCACGGCGCTGCTGGACAAGGACTTTGACGGTTTTACGCGCGCCCGTGTGGCGGCGTTCGGCGCCGCGGCGGGCCTGACCGAATATTCGCAAGACCTGAAGCCGCTGATGGGCGCGGTGTTTCCGCCGGAGGATGTGCGCGAGACCTTGGGCGAGGTGATTGCCGAACATCACATGAAGCAGCTTCGCATCGCCGAAACCGAGAAATATGCCCATGTCACTTTCTTCCTGAATGGCGGGCGCGAGGAGGTGTTCGAAGGCGAGGACCGTATCCTGGTGCCCAGTCCCAAGGTCGCCACCTATGACCAGAAGCCAGAGATGAGCGCCTATCAGGTGACGGAAAAGCTGGAAGAGGCAATTGTCTCGCGCAAATATGATCTGATCGTCTGCAACTATGCCAATCCCGATATGGTGGGCCATACCGGCGTCATGAGCGCAGCCGTCAAGGCGGTGGACACGATCGATGAATGCCTGGGCCGGCTGCGGGCCGCGCTGGAAAAGGCGGGCGGGGTAATGCTGCTGACCGCCGATCATGGCAATATCGAGATGATGCAGGACCCGCTTACCCACGAGCCCTATACCGCGCACACCACCTTGGATGTGCCGGTGATCGCGTTTGGCGCGCCCAAAGGCGCCAGATTGGAAAATGGACGTCTCGCCGATGTCGCGCCCACCGTGCTGGACCTGATGAATCTGGCAAAGCCGTCCCTGATGACAGGACATTCCTTGCTGGTCCGGGGCGCGTGAGGCGCGCGCTTCCCCTGGTCTTGCTGATCATCGCCGCGCCGGTGATGGCGAAAAACACGGCGACAGAACGTGCACATGCGCGGCCGCAAAAAAATCTGCCCCGCGTTAATATGATGGTCCCCACCCCGCGTCCGGCCTTCGCCGTGCCGCAGGCCCCGGAACCGGCGATGGATCTCAGCCACGCCCTGCCCGGCAAGGCGCTGGCGAAACTGCCTTCCAGTTCGCAGCAACTGCAAAGCCTGTCGTCGGAACTCAAGCAGGGCCAGCCGCAATTGCAGAGCGCCAAACAGAAAAGCCAGGCGCTGGCCGCCGAGGCCGCGGTCCTCCGCCAAAAGCTAATCGCCACGGCCGCGCGCATCGAAGCCTTGGAGCGCCAGCAGGTGGAAAACAGTGCGCGCATCGCACAGCTGACGGCGGAAGATGCGCGGCTCAGCGCCGGTTTTGCCAATGACCGGGTGGCCGTGACCCGGCTGATCGGGGTGCTGGAACGCCTGCAGCATGACATGCCGCCGGCGCTGGCGATGCGGCCGGACGATGCCTTGGGCGCGGCGCGGGGCTCGATGCTGATTGGTGCCAGCCTGCCGCCGATCTACGCCCAGGCCGCCGGCCTGTCGCGGCGGATCGATGCCCTCAAACGCACCAGGCTGGCGCTGGAACAGCAGCAGGCTGAGGCTGCCGATACGGCGGCGCGGCTGAATATCGCGCATGAGGAACTGGATGAACTTCTGGCAAGGAAGGAACAGGAAGCAGCGGGCGCGGCCCAAAGCTATGGAACCTTGAAGGCGCAGATGGAACTGGTGGCGCGCCAGGCCGCCGACTTCCAGGCGTTGCTGGCGCGGGTCAAGCAGCTGCGCCAAGCCAATGCCGGCGCTCCGGACCAGAGCGTGGTGGTGGTGACCGCGGAAAACTCCGGTTCCCTGGTAGGCTTGGCCAAGAATTCCCTCTTGGAACCGGTGGTGGGGGCGGTCGTTGGGGGCGAAAGCGGCAATTCCGGGCTTTATTATGCAACCCGGGCCGGGGCCCAGGTGATCGCCCCGGCCGATGGAAAAGTTCTTTACGCCGGCCCCTATCATAGAAGCGGACAAGTGTTGATCCTGGAGATCACCACCGGCTACGATGTGGTCCTGGCGGGACTGGGACGTGTGACGGTAAAGCCAAATGATCAGTTGCTGGCAGGCGAGCCGGTTGGAACCATGTCGCCCACAGCCGCCGACGACCGGCTTTACTTTGAAGTGCGCCATGGCGGGCATGGCCAGTCACCCGCACCATGGTTGAAGTTGAATCTGCGCCCTGCTTTTGGAAAGGCAAATGGTACATGAAGAAGTTTGCGCTTGTTGGTATGGGTCTGTTTGCTGGTTTCGCCGCGGCGATGGTCGCGTTGCCGGAAGCCAAGGGCGCCAATGACGCGTCCGCCTATGGCCAGCTCGATCTGTTCAGCGACGCCTTTGAGCGGGTGCGCGCCAACTATGTGCGTCCCGTCAAGGACAGCGAACTGATCGACGCCGCCATTCAGGGCATGGTGTCCAACCTCGATCCCCATTCCAGCTACATGGACGCCAAGATGTATGGCGACATGCAGATCACCACCAAGGGCCAGTTCGGCGGCGTCGGCATCGAAGTCACCCAGGAAGACGGCCTGATCAAGGTGATCTCGCCCATCGACGGCACGCCCGCCAGCCGCGCCGGCATCAAGACCGGCGACCGTATCGCCGGCATTGACGGCAATTCCATCGCCGGCCTGCAATTGAACGAAGCCATCGACAAGATGCGCGGCCCGGAGCCGTTCGAGGTGACGCTGGTACGCGCCGATGTCCCGTATGACGCCACCACCTCGCGCCGCGAAGGCGATGTCGGCTACATCCGCATGCCGGGCTTCAATGAAAAGACCGCCGACGGGCTGGAAAAGGCCGTGCGCGATCTCAAGAAGCAGATCGGCCCCGGCCTCAAGGGCTATGTGCTGGACCTGCGCAACAATCCCGGCGGACTGCTCGACCAGGCGATCCAGGTGTCGGATGATTTCCTCACCGCCGGCGAGATCGTCTCCACCCGCGGCCGTCATCCCGAGGACACCCAGCGCTATGACGCCAAGGGCGGCGACATCACCGAGGGCAAGCCGGTGGTGGTGCTGATCAATGGCGGCACGGCCTCGGCATCGGAAATCGTCTCCGGCGCGCTGCAGGATCACAAGCGCGCCACCGTGGTGGGCCTTACCAGCTTCGGCAAGGGCTCGGTGCAGACCATCATTCCGCTGGGCGAAAGCCGCGGCGCGCTGCGCCTGACCACAGCGCGCTACTACACGCCGTCCGGCCATTCCATCCAGGCCCAGGGCATCGTCCCCGACATCCAGGTCGCCCAAGGCGATGAAGCCAATGTGCCTAAGCTGGCGCGCCCCTCCGAAGCGGACCTGCGCGGCCATCTGACCGGCGAGCCGGTTCCCGCCAAGCGGGTCAATGCCCCGGTGATCAAGCCGGCCCCGGGCAAGAAGTATGACGACTTCCAGCTCTCCTATGCGCTGGACCTGCTGCACGGCAAGATGACGGTCGCCTCGGCCACGGCGCCGGAAAAGACCGCGGCGCAGTAAGCCCGGCCCAAGGCATCCAGAAGGCCCGCTCTCCAAGGCGGGCCTTTTTGCTTCCTCCCCTTTGTGCGGACCACACAAGGGGGAGGTGGTTTCAGCGGTCGAGGCCGGCGAAAAGCGCGAGCTTTGCGCGGCCGAGATAAAGCTGAAACCGGAGGGGGTTGGGAGTTCAGCTTCAACACTTCTTAACCATACCGGGGCCTAATACCGGCATGGCTGCTGCCGCCGATACCGCGGAAGGCTTGCTCGCGTCCAAAGCCGGTCGCGCGCTGGCCTTCGCCGCGTCCTTTACGGTCTGCCTGCTGGCGGCAGGCACGCTGGCTATTACCCTGTT
>JAEKMB010000149.1 GCA_019508105.1 Alphaproteobacteria bacterium | reverse complement strand
ACCATCGCCCATGTCGATGTCACCATCATCTGCGAACGCCCCAAGGTCGGTCCGCACCGCGATGCCATGAAGGCCAAGATCGCCGAAATATTGAAGATCGAACAATCGCGGGTGAGCGTGAAGGCCACCACCACCGAAGGGCTGGGTTTCACCGGCCGCCGCGAAGGCATCGCCGCCCAGGCCATGGCAACCGTAAGGCTATAAAATGAAAATCCCCCGCGCCTCCACCGCCGTCGCCTCGGTATTCGGCATCGGCTATTTCGACATCGCGCCCGGCACCATCATGAGCGCGGTGGCGGTGCCGCTGGCCATCTGGATCGCGCTCTATGGCGGCGGCGGCATGGGCCTGCTGGGCTCCAGCATCATCGTGCTGGTGATCGGTATCCTGGCCTGCGCCGACCATGTGCGCGAGACCGGCCGCGAAGATCCGTCCGAATGCGTGATCGACGAGCTGGCGGGGCAATGGTTCGCCTGTTCCTTTTGCCTTCTCACTTTCGGCGGGTTGGTGCCGGCGGAACAGCACATCTCCCTGCCCGCTTTCGGACTGGCGTTCGTGCTCTTCCGCCTGTTCGACATCTGGAAGCCCTGGCCGGTGAGTTGGGCCGACCGGAACCTCAAAGGCGGGCTGGGGGTGATGACCGATGACATGATCGCCGGCGGCATGGCCGGTGTGCTGGTGGTCGCGGCGCGCCTCTTCTTCCACATCTGATGTTTTCCGAAAGTCTCCGCGCCCGCGCCGAAAGCCTGCTGGCGGCGGCGCGCGCGCAAGGATTGAAGATCGCAGCAGCGGAAAGCTGCACCGGCGGCCTGATCGCGGGCCTGCTGACCGAAATTCCCGGCTCGTCCGATGTGCTGGACCGCGGCTTTGTCACCTATTCCAACCAGGCCAAGGAAGAGATGCTGGGCGTGCCCGGCGCCGCGCTCCGGCAACACGGCGCGGTGTCCGAAGCCGTGGCGCGCGCCATGGCCGAAGGCGCCATCCGCAATTCCACCGCCCAGCTTTCGGTGGCGGTGACCGGCATCGCCGGCCCAGGCGGCGGCACAGAAGGTAAGCCGGTCGGGCTGGTCCATATCGCCGCGGCGCGCGCCGGCGAAGCTACGCTGCATCGGGAATATCGCTTCGGCGATATCGGCCGCAGCGAAATCCGTCTGAAAAGCGTCGAGACGGCGCTGGAATTACTTGCCAGCCTCATCTGACTCGCCATGGGCGGGCTTGCCCCGCCCATCCAGGGCAGCCCGCACCCATATTCAATGCTTGTTGCCCTGGATGGCCGGCTCAAGGCCGGCCATGGAGGAATTGGGGCCTAGGGCCACACGCCCGTTTGCAGTTCATGATGCCGCGCGACGGTGCGGCCGTAATCCGGATCGAGATACAGATCGGGAATATAAGGCGAAATGGTCAATGACGAGGATGGCCCCAGATATAGCAAAGCATCCGCGTAAGACGGGGCGTCGGCCTCGAAGGCCAATACCTGCTGCTTTTCGGCATCGGTCAGGTCCACTGGAAAATTGAAATTTTCCGCCTTGAGCGGATTGCAAGTGCGCAGCTTGGCGGCTGTCACACTGCCCTTCAGCGGTGCGGCCAAGGCAGGGATGGACCAGCCGGCCATCGCACTTTCAATATCCTGGGCACAGGCCTTGTCCCGGGTGCCGCCGTAGGGAAGCACAACAAACATCGCGCCGGGATGGGTATGCCGGATCGTTTCCCCCCAATATTCCTGCCATCCCGCCTTTCTCAGTTTTTCGCCGGCGCTGCCGGGCATCGACGGCAGGTAATGCCCCGCGCCGTAGATAACCAGCGCCTTCTTTCCCCGCGCCAGAATCTGTTTTTCGATGACCTCAACCGGCTTGATTTCGCGGGTCTTGTCGAGGGCTTCCCAGTCGGCATGGGTCTTGAGCCTGTCCCAATCAATGACAGGCTCGCCCAGCCAGACATGAATGCGCTTGTCTGGCGGCAAGGCGAGATTGGTCTCACGCACCTGGGCAAAGAAGGCGGGATAGCCGACGGCCGTGACGACGGGAAGCCAGCCCACGGTATCGGTCCAGACCTTGCGCAACTCGATGTAAGGCACCTCCTCGCCGTTGACGTAGCGATCAATGATGTCTTGGTGGATTGCGCCGCCGAATTCGACCACGACATTGCCGACCTCCGCCGCGAAGCGCGGATCGCGCACAAGCGCGGCATAGAATTCCAGCTCCTGGGCGACGCGGTGATGTTCCCCGATGCCGACCAGCGGATGAGTTTGAAAGGCCGCGAAGATTCCATCCATCGCCGGCGTGACGGTTGGCGGGACTTGCGCGGCAACCGGTGCGATGCCGGCGCACAGCAGAAAGGCCGCAAGGAACAGTTTGCGCATCATCACAGCCCCAACTGGTTGGTCGCCGCCAGTTCGTCGTGCGCGATCTGCTGCAGCGCACGGGTTTGCGGCTTGGAGAAGCCCATATCCTCGGCCACGCTTTCGCTGTCGCCCAGCGACAGCGGGTCCTTGCCCGTCACCTTGGCGAACACCAGCAGCGCTTCCAGGTAATAGCCATAGGCGCTGGCGTGATAGGAATCCCAGCTCCACAGATTAATCTTGCCCGCCGGAATGCCGGCATAGGGATTTTCGCCGGCGACGCCCGTGTCGAAAGCGCGGTTCCAGGCCAGCCCCACCGGCACCACGCCGGTCACCTTCGCGGCCTTCGCCGCGGCGGCATAGGCGGCGGCCACGTCGATGCCCATCTGCTGGATGGGCTTGCCGTGCCAGGGCGCGGCCGAGGGATAAGTCTGGTCGGCGCGGCTCCAGGTGGCGTCCAGCCAGATTTCCGCTTTGGCATTCCTGGCGTGGAACATGTCGCTGATCTGTTTGGCCGATGAAATCAGCAGCGCCGGATTGCCGGGATGGGCCTGGTCGAGGGTAGAATAGCCATGCATCACCACCACGTCCCAGGGCTTGTCCAGCAACGCGCGCTTTTCGGCATAGTGATAATCCATGCCCTTGCCGCCCACGGTCTCGAGAGAGACCGTGTAATCCAGTCCCGCTTCCCTGGCGAAGGCAGCAAAGAAGGCGGGCACGCCGCCGGTCGTCTTGCCGGTCGGGCCGGGGCCGTTGAGGTCGGTCACCGTTTCGGGCTTGTAATAACGCGCCGCCGAATTGGCGCCGAAGGTGAAGCTGTTGCCGACGAACAGGATCGTCCTGCCTTCCGCCGCGCCGCAGAACAGCATCAGCGCGACCACCATCCAAGCTTGTTTCATGTCCCCATTCCCTGCTCTTGCAGTGTTTTCGCCCGCGCCTCGAAGGCGTCGGCCATTTTCAGCATCACTTTCTCGAACTTGGCCCCGGCCACGCTGTGCAGCAAGCGGCTTTTGAACTCGAACAGGATGGAAAAACTGACTTCGCAGCCCTCACCTGTCGCCAGCGGGGTGAACTGCCAGTGGTTCTCCAGGGTCTTGAACGGACCCTTGAGCTGGGTGACGTCAATACGGTGGATGGCCGGGTCCAGGGCGATGTCGCTGGTATAGCGTTCGCGCAGACCGCCATAGCCCACCGCCATCTCGGCGGTCATGCCGTTTTGGCGCCGTGTCAAAATCCGCAGCGCCACCACCCAGGGCAAGAATTCGGGATATTTCTCCACATCCGCAACCACCCGATACATCAGCGCCGCCGGATAGGGGACGATGCGGGTCTCGCGGTGGGCAATCACGCTTTGGCAGCGCGCGCCGCTTTCAGCTCCGCAAAGTCGCTGTCGGCGTGATAGGAGGAGCGGGTCAACGGGGACGCCGACACCATCAGGAATCCCTTGGCGCGGGCGATGCTTTGCAAGGACGCAAATTCCTCCGGCGTCCAGAAGCGTTCCAGCCTGGCGTGCTTTTTGGTCGGCTGCAGATACTGGCCGATGGTGAGGAAATCCACACCCGCGGCGCGCAGATCGTCCATCACCTGCATGATCTCCTCGCGGGTTTCGCCCAGGCCCACCATCAGCCCCGACTTGGTGAAGCCGCTGGGCATGAGCTCTTTGGCGCGCTGCAGCAGGCGCAGGGAGGCGAAATAGCGCGCGCCCGGCCGGATGCTGAGATAAAGCCGCGGCACGGTTTCCAGATTGTGGTTGAACACCTCCGGCCGCGCCGCCATCACGGTTTCGATGGCGCCCTCCTTGCGCAGGAAGTCCGGGGTGAGCACTTCCACCGAGGTGCCGGGGCTTTGCGCATGAATGGCCTCGATCACTTCCGCGAAATGCTGCGCCCCGCCATCGGCCAGGTCGTCGCGGTCCACCGAGGTGATGACCACATGCGCCAGGCCAAGCGTCTTGACGGCGCGGGCGACATTGGCCGGCTCCTCACCGTCCAGCGCGCCCGGCAGCCCGGTCTTGACGTTGCAGAAGGCGCAGGCACGGGTGCAGGTGTCGCCCATGATCATCATGGTGGCGTGGCGCTTGGTCCAGCACTCCCCGATATTGGGACAGGCCGCCTCCTCGCACACCGTGTGCAACTTGTTGGCGCGCACGATCTCGCGGGTGACCTGGTATTCCCTGGACACCGGCGCCTTGACCCGGATCCAGTCCGGCTTGCGCGGGATGTCATTGTCCGGGCGATGGGCCTTTTCGGGATGGCGCAATTTGTCGATGACGGTGGTCATGGCCGAGATATAGACGGGGACCGCCCTAAAATCATCCAGCGCC
>JAEKMB010000148.1 GCA_019508105.1 Alphaproteobacteria bacterium | reverse complement strand
AACAAAGGATCGGGCAATACGCCGCCCTGCAGGTAGAAGATCTCGATATCCTGCCGCCCGGCATGCAGCACCTTGACGATGTCCGGCCGCTTGATCAGCTCGTAGAACGGCGCCAGGTCCATGCCGGGGGCGAGGGGGTCGATGATGCCATCGATCCCGGGCGCCGCCACTTGGATCAGGCAGAGCTTGGGATAATAGGTCTGGTCGCGCAGGAATTCGGTGTCCAGCGCCAGATAGGGGGCGCTCGCCAGTTCGGCCGCGAAGGCCTTCAGGCCTTCCGTGCTGTCAACAATTCTCATAAGGCCCGGTTTAGCGGATTCGCGCCGGAAACGGGATTAAGTCTCCTGTTTGGAAGGCAATTTTCCGGAAAAATCAGACGATTTTCGTGATTGCGCCTCGAGGCGCTTGACATGCAACCAAATGGTTGCTTATTGTCGCGTCATGGTCGCCGATGAGGACAAAGTATTCAAAGCCCTGGCCGACGCCAGCCGCCGGCAGATCCTGGACCGGCTGCGCCGCAAGAACGGCCAGACGCTGCAGGAATTGTGTGAGGGCCATGACATGAGCCGCCAGGCGGTGACCAAGCACCTCAACCTGCTGGAGGAGGCCAACCTGGTCGCCACCACCAGGCGAGGCCGCGAGAAGCTGCATTTCCTCAATCCCGTTCCCATCAACGAAATCTACACGCGCTGGATCGGCAAGTTCGAACAGGGCCGCGTCCAGGCACTCAGCAACCTCAAGCAAGCCCTACAGGAGAAAGACCAATGAGCGACACGATGACGGATTTTGTCTATGTCACCTACATCAGCGCCACGCCGCAGAAAGTGTGGGACGCCATCACCAATCCCGAATTCACCCGCCAATATTGGGGCAAGAATATCGTTTCGGACTGGAAGCCCGGTTCCAAATGGGACATGGCCAGCACCGATGGTCTGAACAACGTCAATATCACCGGCAAGGTGCTGGAAAGCCGGCCTCCAGCCAAGCTGGTGATCAGCTGGGTGAGCCCGGAAAATCTTGGCAATGAGAACGAAACCTCGCGGGTGACGTTCGAGCTCGAAAGGCTGGGCGAGGTGGTGCGCCTGAACGTGGTCCATGACCGGCTGAAGCAGGGTTCGGAAATGGCCAAGGGCATTTCCGGCGGCTGGCCGATGGTGCTGTCCGGCCTCAAGAGCTTCCTGGAGACCGGCAAGGCGCCCAACATCATGTCGCTGAAAAGCTGCAGCGCACCCAAGGCCGCATAAACCCGGCGGGGCTGGCGTCTTTCAAGGAGGCGTCAGCCCCACAGTCTTGCCCGGCGAGCCGGCGGCGTCGAAATAGCGGGCCTCGCCCACCTCTTGCAGGTTCAGGATGGTGCGCATCCCGTTTGCCGCCGGCTCGGACTGGATGGTGCGCTTCGAGGCTTTCACCGCCGCCCCGCCCACCAGCGCCTCGCTAATCACCCGGCCCCGGAGCTTGCCCTTGGGCGCCAGGGTAATGCCGGCGGCCTTGGCCAGGGTGGGGGCGATGTCGGCATTGGAGATGGGGGCGGGGTCGGCGAAGCCCGCTTTGAAGTCCGGCCCGATGGCGGCCATGAAATTGCGGGTCTCGGCGCGCGACAGGCTGCCATGGCTGCCCTGGCCGGTGAGCCGCTCGGTATCGTGAACCCCCACCCCACATTGCAGCTTGTTGGCACATTCCCCGGCGAAGCTGCGGAAACTGACATAGATGGATGGCACCGGCGTTCTGGCGCTACCGATCAGGTTGAGCGCGCTCATGGGCAATGTGCCTGCGAACTTGCCCAAACCGTCGTGCACGAAAATGCCGCTGACATAGTCCTGGGTGGTGAGGAAATCGACGATCTTGCCGGCCAGTTCCCTGGCATTGGCTTTGGGCAGATAAATCAGGTCGGCGCCGCCATTGGCCATCACCACGGCATCGGGATTTTTGGCATCGCCCAACAGGCCCATGCCGCCCGCCAGCGTGGCACCGGCGCCGTAATCCACCCCGGCGAAATTGCGCGAGGGATTGAACAGCCGCATCCCCAACGCATGCGCTAGATCGGTTGAAAGGAACCCGTAGCTGAGATCGCGGAGCGGCGCATCACCTGTCTTGGCGGACGGGCTGGTGGCGCTGGTGTGGCTGGTGGTGAGGAAGCCGTGATCGGCGGTGACGAAGATATCGGTGGTCTTGTCCAGCCCCTGTTCCTTCAGCGCCTGGCGCAATTCGCCCAGCATGGTGTCGGCATCGCGGGTGCCGGCCTTTCCGCTGGGGCCGTTGATGCCTGGCTCATATTCTCCGACGCTGTCATTGGTCTCGTGCTGGCTCTTGTCGGGATCGCGCGACCAGAACAGCATCGCGAACGGCTTGCCCGCTTCCTTGAAGTGCGGCAGCACGATGCGCGTTGTCGCTTTCATCAGATAGACTTCCTGCGGAATGTTGGGCACTTGCGCTGGCGGTGTCGCAGGGCTGACAAAAGCCGCCTTCATCTCGCGGGTGAACCAGGCGGGCAAGCCGATACCGCCATCACGTCCGGTGTTGTCGTCCAGCACCAGAGTCTGGCTGCCGTCATCGGCGGCGGTGGAATCCAGGATGCGGGTCGGGCCCAGCTTGCCGATCACCGCAGTGAAAAAGCCCTGGGCGCGGGCCCGCGCGATGATGGTTTCTTCATTCAGATAATTGCCGCCGAACTTCTGGTTCATCTCGGCCAGGACGTTGTTGTTTTCCAGCCCGGCGATGGGCGCGCCATTGGCGGTGAGCATGGGCGTCGCGGTGTAGATGGAATTGCCGAAGTCGCCGGTGTCGCCGATGTAATGGCCGGTGGCGATGGCGGATGCATTCACCGTGGTAATGGTGGGAAACAGCGAATGGCTGTTGGTGAAGTCCACGCCCTCGGTCTTGAGCTTGAACATGTTGGGCATGTTGTTCGGCTCGACGCTGCCATAGCGCAGCCCGTCGGCGACAAAGATGATGATGTTGTGCGGTTTGGGCGCCTGGGCGAGGGCGGGCGTGGCGAACAGGGCCAGGACCAGGCCGGCGGATACGAATTTCATGCGTGATTCCCCTTCGGAGCGGCCACGTTAGCCGGGCTTTATGACGGGAAAAACCCGTCATTTCCGTGTCCCCATCCCACCCTTGACCTACCCCCCATAAACCGCCAAAACCGGCGCCTTTCCGGGATATTTCCACGCATGCACACCTATCGCACCCATACCTGCGGCGCCCTGCGCAAGACCGATGTGGGCGCCACCGTCCGCCTGTCGGGCTGGGTCAACCGCCGGCGCGACCATGGCGGGCTGATCTTCATCGATCTGCGCGACCATTACGGCATCACTCAATGCGTGATCGAGCCGGATGCGGCGGCGTTTG
>JAEKMB010000147.1 GCA_019508105.1 Alphaproteobacteria bacterium | reverse complement strand
ATAGGCTCCGCGCACCCGTTCGGCGCGACCGAAAATCTCATCCTCCCCGCCATGGGGCGACTCAAAGCGCGTGCGGCCCGCATAAGGGAAATCCTCTTCCGCGGGATCAATGATGCGCACCAAGTGACCACTGACGCCCTGCTGCGACAACCGTTTCATGGCATCGAACACACCTTGGTCCAGGAAATCGCTGAACCAGACAAGCTGGTTGCCGCGGGCGAAAGGAACTTGCGGCGGCAAAGCTTCGCTCCGCTGTGCGAACATGGCGCGGCCCATGCGGGTCAGGGCCAGGCGCGAGGAGGCGGGCGCGCCGTCCATGCCGGTAAAGCCCACCCGCTCGCCACCACGCACCAACAGCGAGGCCAGTGCCAGCAAAAGAAGGTCGGCGCGAGCGCGCTTGGAGACCGCGCCGGACTTGAAGCTCATATTGGCGGATGCGTCGCGCCAGAACCACACGGTTTGCGCCGCTTCCCATTCACGCTCGCGCACATAGATGTGCTGGGACTTGGCGGACTGGCGCCAGTCGATGGCGGAAGAGGAATCGGGGCTGGCATAGCGGCGGAACTGCCAGAAGGTTTCGCCCATGCCGGCGCGGCGCCGGCCATGCACGCCCAGGCTGACCGACGCCGCCAGATGATCGGCTTCCACCATCAGCGGCGGCAGCCCGGCGGACAGGCCATCGGCTTCATGCTGAAGCGTGGAGAACTGACTCAAGGACAAGTCACCTTAAAAGAGACTTTAAAAAAGGCTGGCGCAGAGCCGTTCGATCACACCCGCGGTGGTGGCGCCTTCGGCGCGGGCCGAAAAATTCAGCGCCATGCGATGACGCAGCACCGGACCCGCCAGCGCCACGACATCGTCGGTGGAGGGCGCCAGCCGCCCATCCAGCAGGGCGCGGGCGCGC
Organism: Alphaproteobacteria bacterium; assembly: GCA_019508105.1. GTDB lineage: Bacteria > Pseudomonadota > Alphaproteobacteria > Micropepsales > Micropepsaceae > Rhizomicrobium. The sequence goes on along the minus strand of JAEKMB010000147.1, from coordinate 2,449 downwards.
ACCGCCAGCATCAAGGCCTGGCTGGCGCGGGGGCCGGGCCCCCAGGCGATCTGGCCCTGCACGCCGCTGGCATGATCGGAATCGGGGCGCGCGGCGCGCACCAGCGACAGAATTCCTTCCATCACCTGCTCGCCCACAGGAATGCGGCGCACCAGCGCCTGCGCCTCGATCAGATCATCGGGGTCGCAGACCTTGGAGGCGGATTTCTCCTCGCCCATGGTGGTGGCCAAGAGCATGCGGCGCTCGGCCTCCAGGCCCGGATAGCCGACATCGATCTGCAACAGAAAACGGTCGAGCTGGGCTTCGGGCAGAGGATAGGTGCCTTCCTGCTCCAGCGGGTTCTGGGTCGCCAGCACATGAAACAGCCTGGGCAGGTCGTGACGGGCGCCGGCCACGGTGACGTGTTTTTCCTGCATGGCCTGCAGCAGCGCCGACTGGGTGCGGGGGGATGCGCGGTTGATTTCATCGGCCATCAGCAGCTGGGTGAAAACCGGGCCCTTGATGAAACGGAAGGCGCGCTGGCCGCTGATGGATTCTTCCATCACTTCGGAGCCGGTGATGTCGGCGGGCATCAGATCGGGCGTGAACTGCACCCGGCTGGCATCCAGTCCCATCACAATGCCCAGGGTCTCCACCAGCTTGGTCTTGGCCAGGCCAGGCACACCGATCAACAGACCATGGCCGCCGGCCAACAAGGTGACCAGGGTCTGCTCGATCACTTCGTCCTGGCCGAAGATTACGCCATTGAGGCCGGCGCGCACCTTGCCGAAGGTTTCGGCGGCAGCCGACAGCCGCCGGGGGGCCTCGCGCTCGTCCAGAATATCCACCTTGTTCATGCGGGGCCTTTGCGGGGTGCTTGCCGGGATTGGCCGTTATGTTGCACCGTGGGGCGTGAAGCGCGCAACCCCCGAAATGCCCTTAATATTCAAGTGAAAACAGCGAATTATGGCGTCATGACGGCAGCTCTAAAACCGGAACTCGCATGAGCCTGGTGGCGCGCTTGCGCACGCGCTTGCTGGAACATGTGCCGGAGGTTACCGAGCATGACGACTACGACATGGGCCTGCGGCCGGCACAGTTTGGCGCGGTCAAGGCGGCGGTGCTGCTGCCGGTGGTGGAGCGCGCCTTATCATTTGAAGGTCCGGCCCTGCTGTTCACCCGGCGCACCGAAACCCTGGCGCGCCACAGCGGGCAGGTGAGCTTTCCCGGCGGACGCTGCGAAGAGGGTGACCTGTCGCCGGTGGAAACGGCGCTGCGCGAGACTTTTGAGGAGACCGGCATCGCGCCTTCCTTCGTCACCATCGCCGGCTATCTCGACCGCTATCTCACCGGTACCGGCTTCGACATCCAGCCGGTGGTGGGGGTGCTGGCCCAGGGCTTTGCCCTGGTACCGGACCCGCAGGAAGTGGCGGAGATTTTCGAAGTGCCGTTGGCCTTCCTCTGCGATCCCGCCAACCGGCGGCGGGAAAGCCGCCAGATCGCCGGCGCCAATCGCCGCTTCTATGCCTTTACCTACCAGAACCATGAGATCTGGGGCGCCACCGCGGCGATCATCGTCAATCTGGCCCAGCGTTTAGATGGTATATAGCCGGTCATGAGGATCGATCCGGCCCAGCATGGATGGATGACGGCACCGGAGACGGTGGCGGTGATGGCGGCGCTGGGCGAGGCGCGCTTTGTCGGCGGCGCCGTGCGCAATGCGCTGCTGGGTGTGGGGGTGGTGGATATCGACATCGCCGTGCCGATGCCGCCCACCGAAAGCCTGGCGCGGCTGAAGGCCCGCGGCATCAAGGTGGTGGAGACCGGACTGGATCACGGCACTGTCACCGCCATCGCCGGCACCCGCGCGTTTGAAATCACCTCGCTGCGCCGCGACGTGGAGACCGATGGCCGCCATGCCGTCATCGCCTTCACCGACGACTGGGCCGAAGATGCGGCGCGGCGCGACTTTACCATCAACGCGCTTTACGCCGCGGCCAATGGCGAGATCTTCGACTATGCCACCGGCGTGGAAGACCTGATCGCCGGCAAGGTGCGCTTCATGGGCGATGCCAAGACCCGCATCGCCGAGGATTATCTGCGGGTGCTGCGGCTGTTCCGTTTTCATGCCTGGTACGGCAAGGGCGAGATCGACGCGGAAGGGTTGCGCGCCGTCGCCGAGGCCAAAGACAAGCTCAAGAGTTTGTCGGCGGAGCGGGTGGCCAAGGAATTGCTGCGCCTGCTGGAAGCCGGCAATCCGGCGCCGGTGCTGCGGGTGATGGCGGCGACCGGAATCCTGCCCGAGCTTCTGCCCGGCGCCCTCTGCCTGCCGCGGCTGGAGCGGCTGGCGGAAATCGAGGCCGACAATCTCTTCCCGCGCGATGCCATCCTGCGGCTGGCGGCGTTGATGCCCGATGACGACAGCGCCAGTGAGGCGGGGCATGCCGCCGCCGATGCGCTGAAACTGTCC
>JAEKMB010000146.1 GCA_019508105.1 Alphaproteobacteria bacterium | reverse complement strand
TGGGCGAGGTGAAAAACGCCCGAAAAAGCCCGGAAATGACAGGAAAACTGTCGCGAGGGCGCGGATTATAGGAATGCACCCCCCCTAGTCAACTGCCGGACCCGATTTATTGCCGCAACCGCTAAACCGAGGCCAGCCCGTCCAAAATCACCCCGATCTGGGCGGTTACCTCGTCCACCGGAGCCATGCCGTCCACGCTCATCAGCTTGCCCTGCCCCCGGTAGAAGGCGATCAGGGGGGCGGTGTTCTTGTAATAAACCCCCAGCCGGTAGGCCAAGGTTTCTGGGGTATCGTCGGCCCGGAGCGCCCCGCCGGCCTTGATCCGGGCTTCCACCCGGCTCAGCAGCACCGCGTCGTCCACCTTGAGTTCCAATACCAGGTCAATCTTCTTGCCCCGCTCGGCCAGCATCGTGTCGAGTGCCTCGGCCTGGGGGATGGTGCGGGGAAAACCGTCGAATACCGCGCCATTCCTGCAATCGGGCTGGTCGTAGCGCTGCGCGATGATGCCGATCACGGTTTCGTCGGGGACCAGCTCGCCCCTGGCCATCAGCGCCTTGCAGGCCAGGCCCAGCGGGGTGCCCGCTTCGATGGCGGCGCGCAGCATGTCGCCGGTGGAGAGCTGCGGCAGGCCGCGCTTTTCGGTAAGAATTTTGGCTTGCGTGCCCTTGCCCGCCCCCGGCGGCCCGAACAGAACCAGGGTGACCGAGACCACGATCAGGATCGAAGTACCGCCTAGCGAGAAGCTGAGATTGTACTTGTAGAACATGAACTCCGGCAAAAGGCAGACAAAGGTCAGGTACAGCGCGCCGATCACGGTGACGCGGGTAAGCGTATAGTCGATGAACTGGGCGCTCTTCTTGCCGGGCCGGATGCCGGGGAATACGCCGCCATACTTCTTCAGATTCTCCGCCGTCTCTTCGGGATTGAAGACGATCGAGGTGTAGAAGAAAGAGAAGAACAGGATCAGCACCGCATACATCACCAGATAAAGCGGCTGGCCGCGGCTGAGATAGGTGACGATGATCTGCAGCCAGTTCGGCAGGTTCTGGGCGTTGAAGCTGGCCACCGTGGTGGGCAGCAGCAGGATCGAAGAGGCGAAGATCGGCGGGATCACGCCCGACACGTTGAGCTTGAGCGGCAGGTGGGAGCTGTCGCCGCCATAGACCTTGTTGCCGACCTGGCGCTTGGGATAGGTGACGAACAGCCGGCGCTGGGCCCGTTCCATGAAGACGATGAAGCCGACCAGCGCCACGGTGAACACCGCGAAGAAGATGATCAGCAGCGGATTGACGGCGCCGGTGCGCGCCTGCTCCAGGGTCTGGCCGATCAGGGCGGGAAAGCGCGCCACGATGCCGGCGAAGATGATCAGCGAAATGCCGTTGCCGACGCCGCGGCTGGTGATCTGCTCGCCGATCCACATCAGCAGCATGGTGCCGCCGGTCAGGGTGACGACCGCGCCCAGGCGGAACATCAGGCCGGGATGGATGACGATATGGCCCTGGCCGCCGAAATGCTCCAGCCCCAGGGCGATGCCGTAAGCCTGGATCATGGCCAGCGCCACGGTGAAATAGCGGGTATATTGATTGAGGACCTTGCGGCCGGCCTCGCCTTCCTTCTTCAGCGCTTCCAGTTCGGGAAACACCGTGGTCATCAGCTGGATGATGATGGAGGCCGAGATATAGGGCATGATGCCCAGTGCAAACACGGCCATGCGGCCGACCGCACCGCCCGACAGGGTATTAAACACATCCAGCATGCCGCCGCCCGACTGCTGCATCTGCTGGGCCAGCGCCGCCGGGTCGATCCCGGGCATGGGGATGTAGCTGCCGATGCGCGCCACGACCAGGGCGCACAGGGTGAACCAGATGCGGCTGCGCAGCTCCTTGGCTTTGGAGATGGAGCCGAAGTTGAAATTGGCTGCCAGTTGTTCGGCTGCGGACGCCATCAAGCTGCTCCCAGAAACATGCCGATGATAGGCACCGGCCGGACCATTCTCCCCGTACCGGGGCCGACCCTATATGGGGATGCCGTCCCGCCCTTGCCACCCCCAGGTGGAAAGGCGGGACGGTCCATTTTCATGCCTTGCGCGCTTCGCGCTTCTTGGCGGATTCGGTGCGGCGCGTCTGGCGCTTGCCCGGTTCGCCCTTCTTGTTGTTGTAGACCTTCTTGGTATAGGTCGTGGTCACGCTGCCGCCGGCCTTTTCGACCGCTTCCTTGGCGCCGGCCGACACGCCCGCCACTTCGATGTCGATCTTGGCGGTGATGGCGCCCTTGCCCAGCAGGCGGATGCCGTCGCGGCTCTTATGGGCCAGGCCCGCCTTGCGCAGCACCTCTTCGGTGATCTTGGCCTTGGCGTCCAGCTTCTTGTTGTCGATCGCCTTCTGGATGCGATTGATGTTCACTTCGGAAAAATCGGTGCCGAAGATGTTGCGGAAGCCGCGCTTGGGCATGCGCATGTGCAGCGGCATCTGGCCGCCTTCAAAGCCATGCACCTGGTTGCCGGTACGGGCCTTGGCGCCCTTGACGCCGCGGCCGGAGGTCTTGCCCAGGCCTGAGGACGAGCCACGGCCGACCTTGTGCTTGTGCTTGTGGGCGCCCGGATTGTTGGCGATCTGGTTCAGCTTCATGACTATTTGCCTTCTTCGACGATCTCAACCAGGTGCTTGACCGCGTTGATCATGCCGCGCACCGACGGCGTATCTTCCAGGGTGCGGGTACGGCGGATCTTGCCAAGGCCAAGGCCGCGCAGGGTCTGCGCCTGGATGTCAGGCTTGCGGTTGGCGCTGCGGATCTGGCGCACCGTCACCGTTTTGCCTTTTGCTGCTTTCTTCTCGGCCATGACTTTGTCTTTCCAACTCTATTAAGCGGAGGCTTCCGCGCTCTGGTCTTCGCGGCGGGCCAGGATTTCCGACACGCTGCGGCCGCGGCGGGCCGCGACCATGCGCGGGCTCTGCTGGTTCTTCAGCGCATCAAAGGTGGCACGCACCATGTTGTAGGGATTGGAAGTGCCCAGCGACTTGGACACGACATCGCCCACGCCCAGGGCTTCGAACACCGCGCGCATCGGGCCGCCGGCGATGATGCCGGTACCGGCCGGGGCCGGGCGCACCAGCACCTTGCCGGCGCCGTGATGGCCGCGCACTTCATGATGCAGGGTGCGGCCGTCCTTCAGCGGGATCTTGACCAAGGCGCGCTTGGCGGCATCGGTCGCCTTGCGGATGGCTTCTGGCACTTCGCGCGCCTTGCCATGGCCGAAGCCGACCTTGCCATTGCCATCACCCACCACCACCAGGGCGGCGAAACCGAAACGGCGGCCACCCTTCACGACCTTGGCGACACGGTTGATGTGCACCAGCTTGTCGATCAGGTCGCTGTCCTTTTCCTCGCGGTCGCGGCGGCCACGGCCTTCACCACGGCCACGTCCGTCGCCGCGTCCACCGCGATCGCCCCGGCCGCGCTGCTGTTCGCCCTGTTGTTCGGTTGCCATATATTCCATTCCTTACTTCGCCAGGACCTTCTTTGGCCCTGTATTTGGACTCGTTCGTACGCTGACGCTACGAACTCCTCAGAACTCGAGGCCGCCCTCACGAGCAGCCTCCGCGAGCGCCTTGATGCGCCCATGATAAATGTAGCCGCCACGATCGAACATGACCTGGGTGACGCCGGCCGCCTTGGCGCGTTCGGCGATCTTCTTGCCGACGCTGGAGGCCGCGTCCACGTTCCAGGACTTGGCTTCCTTGCCGTCCTTCTCGTTGGTCGAAGCCGAGGCCACGGTGGCCGCCGTCGTGTCGTCGATCACCTGGGCATAAATGTGCTTGCCCGAACGGAAGATCGACAGGCGTGGCGTGGTGGCGTGGCTGGTGAGACGGAAACGGGTGCGCGACTGGCGCTTGCTGAAGAGGTTCTTGGTCATCTTACTTCTTCTTGCCTTCCTTGCGGCGGACATACTCGCCCTCATAGCGCACGCCCTTGCCCTTATAGGGCTCCGGCGGACGCCAGGAACGGATCTCGGCGGCGACCTGGCCGACCAGCTGCTTGTCGATGCCCGACACAGAAATC
>JAEKMB010000145.1 GCA_019508105.1 Alphaproteobacteria bacterium | reverse complement strand
GCTCGATTTCGGTGATCGACTCGCTCTCCGGATTGCCCAGCGCGTCCACATAGAATTTCAGGGCCTTTTCACGGCTCCATCTCAGGCCGTGCATGCCGCTGTCCACCACCAGCCGTACGCCACGGAACATGGAATCATGCAGTTGGCCAATGCGGCCGAAGGGATCGTTGTCATACATTCCAATCTCGTCGGCCACCTGCTCGGCATACAGCGCCCAGCCTTCCTGATAAGCCGAGAAGCCCAGCGCCTTGCGGATTACGGGGAGCTTGGTCTCGTTGGCGATGGATATCTGCATGTGATGGCCGGGAATGGCTTCATGGAAGGTCAAGGTCGGCAGCACCCAGCGCGGCACCTCGGCCGTATCGCGCAGGTTGATCCAATAGATGCCGGGGCGCTTTCCATCCAGTGACGGCGGGTTGTAATAGCCGCCGGGCTGCGAGGCCTCGATATTCTTCGGCACCCGCATGATCACCACGTCAGCCTTGGGCAAAGTGACGAACAGCTTGGACAGCTTGGCGCGTACCACCTTCACCTTTTCGTTCAGCTCGGCGATCAGCTTTTCCTTGGCCGCGTCGGTATTGGGATAGAGAAAGCTGGGATCCTTGTACATGGCGGCCAGCCGCTCGCCGACGCTGCCCTTGGTCATGCCATGGGTCTTCATGATGGCGTCAATCCGGGCGGTGTGATCCTTGATGATCTCCATGCCGATCCTGTGGATCTCGTTGGGCGACATTTCGGTGGTGGCCCAATTGACCAGCGAGTCGCGGTAATACTGCTCGCCATTGGGCAGCTTCCAGCAGCCCGCGTCATGGGTGGCCTTTTTCTGCATCTCCCTGACCATCGCGATCTGGCGGTCCAGGGCCGGATAGAGCTTATCCTTGATCACCTTGGAGGCTTGCGCCTGCCAGTCGCCTGCAATCTTCTTGTCTTTCGTGCGGCGCACGACCGACTCGGTCAGTGGCGAATTTTCCGGCGATGGCGCGCGCAGCTTGGTCTGCAGCAATAGCAGTTTGGCCAGGGCGAAGTCCGGCGCAACCACGCCTTGCGCCATGTCGTGGCGCGCGACTTCGATTTCCTGGTCCAGGGCGGTGGCAAGGCCCCCCAGCCGCGTCACATAGGCTTCGGCATCAGCCTTGGTTTGTATGGTATGCTGGGTGTCCAGGAAGGACGGGCCGTTGACGGCATCGCCGGACAACTGACTCAGGATATAAGGCTGCCCGGCGCCGGCCGGGCCGTAGTTGTAGCGCCGTGCTGCCGCGTCGCCGGTCCGCAGGGAATACATCACCACGTCGTAATTCAGCTGGTCCATGCCGGATACCGAGCTGCGGGCAAACGTCTTCAGCCTTTTGAGCTGACTGGTCTGCACATCCTTCAGCTTGGCAATGCCGGCCAGCGAGGTGTCGTCAACCAGGCCCTTCTGATAGGCGCGCGCGCCGGTATCCAGTCCCAATGAGGTGACCTCCACCGGCGAGAGGTCCAGATTTTCCTTCATGAACTGGTCGAACAGCGCATTCAGGGCGGCGGCGCCGGTGGGCGCGGCCGAGGCCGGTATGGCGGACAGGGCCAGGGCTGCGGCACCCGTTTTCAGGGCCGAGCGGCGGTCGAGCATGGGAAATTCCCTTCAAAAAGCACCGGAGGATAATTTCCCGGCATAGGGTCCGGCAAGGCTTTGAGATGACCGATAGTGTTGGAGACGCCGGAAATAACTGCGCTAAATCGCGGCGGCGTTCACCCTGGCGATATCGCGCATCCAAAGACCGATCGCTTGTGCACCCTAACGGCGCGCCTCCTGGTGATGGCCGAGGCCATCTTCGGCGCGGGACAGTACAGCCAAGGCCAGGGGATCCAGCGGCCACGCGTCCAGGCTTTTCTGCACAGCTTCTGCCGCCTTGGCGGGTTGTCCATCTGCCAGCCAGGCTGCGGCGGCGCTGCGGCGAACCGGGTACCACCAGGGCGGCGGATCCCAGGCATGGGGCGAATAACCGTCCTCCTCCATCGCGGCCTGCTCGAAAGCCTGGGCGGCATCGGCGTAGCGATGCTGCAGCATGGCCAGCCGTCCCGTCAGTACGCCACGGGCGATTTTCATGGTGCGGCCATCGCCTTTGATTTTGTCCACTTCGGCCGCCAACGAAATCGTGTCGCCCAAGGCGGCAAAGGCTTCGCCCCGGGCATAATGATAGAAGCTGCTGGTATCCTGTCCCTCGGTTACAGGTTCCGGCAGCGCCAGCATGCGACGGGGATCGTAACGGGCATAGATCAGATAACGCCGTCCCTCGTCCTGGCTCATGCCGTCCTTGAGGAAATCCTTTTCCGGGAAAGCGCGATGCAGATGATCGGCGAATTTCAGCCCCAAAGCGCGGTCGCCTGACATTAGGCTGCCGGCCATTCCGAAATTCAGATTGTGTTCGTAATAAAAGGCGCCGGTCAGTCCACCGGCGGTTTTGGTTTCGGCCAGATGGTCGGAATCGGTGCGCATCGCTCCGGCATTGATGGTGGCGGCATCCTCATAGCGGCCGACATGGTAAAAGGTATGTGCCGCCATGTGGATCAGATGGCTGGCGCGGGGCGCCAGGGCGGCAAGCTTTTCCGCATAGGGCAAGGCCGATTGCGGGTGGCCGGCGACTTCCGTGGCGTGGATGTAATAATGGATGGCCGCGGTGTTGTCGGGGGCCTTTGCCAGGATCGGCTCGATCAGCGCCACGGCCTGATTGGCCAGTGCATCGGCTTCCGCAGAGGGCGGCTTGCCGCGCCGCCGCTGGGTGAGGACCACTTCGGCCGCCAGCAATTGCAGATCGGGCGTTCTGGCATCGGCCTTGAGCAGGTCGGCCGCGAAATCGCGCTCGGCCTCGGCGTCCTGGGGGCGGGAATATCGGCGCATCAGGGCGGCGGTGAGCAATTTCTCCCGCGGGCTCCGGGCCAGACCTTGGGCGCGCTTGGCCATCTCCAGGGCCGATTTGAAGTCCGCCTCCTCGGCATCGAAATTCAGCACCGCGCCGCGCGACAGGGCCTGGCCCCACAGGCACATGGCACATTGGGGATCGGCGGCCACCGCATTGTCGAACGCCCGCCTGGCATCATCATGATAAAAGGCGTGAAACATCTTCAGGCCATAGTCGAACCAGGCTTGCGCCTTGGGGTTGGCCGCGATGGGAAAGCCGCCATCGCCCGATTATCATGTCCTAAGCTTTCCGGACAGGCCGCCGCCCCTCAAAAGGCTATTCCGGGGCGCAGAACCAGCTGGAACACCAGCAGGGTGGCGCAAAGGGCGAGCAGCGGCCCGGCAATGCCGGAGCGTTCCGCGCCATTTCCCGGATGGGCGACAATCGCCATGCCCAGAATGAGCCAGCCGATGCCGATCAGATTGATGATCAGCGGAATCAGCGCGATCTCGATGATATTGCGCGGCAAGCGGAACGGGATGATCAGCAGCACCGACAGCAGTGCGACCAGCAGCATTCCATAGCCGGAGCGGCGCGTACCTGGTTGGGCGTCGCGTCCGGCAAGCCAAATGCCGGCATACGCCATCGCCGCGACGGCCAGGATAAAAAGCGCTCCCTTACCGGTCGTCCCTATCCCAAGATAGCCGAGCGCGCGGCCGACATCATTGCCGGGAAGCAGCGTGCCGATGGCCAGTTGGGAGAGGCTTTGATAAAGACCCTGAAACGCCATCCAGAAGAAAAACAGGCGCCAGCCGGAGGAAATCCGCGGCGCAATTGCCAGGATGCCGCAGAAAGCCAGTCCGCTCGCAAGCGTCGCAACAGCGCCACTGCCCTGGAGGAGTTGGGCCACCGGCGCATCGCCGGTCCAGTCGTGATTGTTGTGATACAGAACCGGGTGCAATCCCGGCGTCAAAGCTTTTGGAATAACGAGCCAAGGTTCTTGCCAGAAAAATGTCAGGTTGAAAGCCAGGGCGCAGAGCAGCAGCGAAGCAAGGTCGAGGCTTGTGCGCTTTACTGATGGCTTCAGCAGCAGTATCCCGGCCATGAGGGGTACGAGCCCGATCGCCAACAGGAACAGGGCGAGCAGGAAGGACATGATGGCGGACCCTTTGGAACCACGCGCCTAATATAGGGCAGATTCCAGGCGATACCACTCCCCTGTCACGCCGCCTGGGAGAGACCGGTCGCGTCCGCCGAGAACGCGCCCGGGGTGCGGTTGGAGCGGGCGGAGATTCGCGCCGTCACCATGGTGGCGGCGTAAGGCAGCGCCTGGACCCCCAGCATCACCATCCACAGCATCACGGCCGGGTCCTGGAAGCCGCGATCAAATCCCATGGAGATCATCGCCAGGGTCAGCAAGGTCAGAAGCGTGGCCTCCTGCCAGCAGACCCGCAGCACCTGGGTGAAGCTGGCGGGGTCGGCGCATTTGGGCGTGCGCAGGAACGGCTTGCCCGAGGTCAGCAATCCCGCCCATACCGCCTTGCCCACTGTGTGGGTCAGCGACAGGCCGGCAATCGAGGCCAGAAGTGCGCCTTTGAAACCGGAGCCGACCTTGGGCGGATAAAGCAGCAGGGTCTTGAACAGTTTGGTGGCGAACAGCGCCATGGCCGCGGCCGACAGCGCCGGCATCGGCACATCGATGGTGCTGGGCATCACCCACATCAGCACCGTCCAGACAATGGCCATCAAGGTCACCACCATGCCCAGCCCGTCGGAAATCCAGGGCAGCCAGCCGGAGACAAACTGGTAGCGCTGCGGCCAGGACAGCGCCGATTGCCCGGCGAAAATGGCGCGGGCATGGCGCTTGAGCATCTGCATGGCGCCATAGACCCAGCGATAGCGCTGGGTCATGAAGGCTTCCAAGGTGTCGGGCATCAGGCCGGAGCCCATGCTCTGGTGCACATAAGCCGCCTCATAGCCGGCTTCGAACAGTTTCAGGCCAAGCTCGGTGTCCTCGGTGATGCACCATTCGCTCCAGCCATCCACTTCCTCCAGCGCATTTTTGTCGACGATGGTCATGGTGCCATGCTGGATGATGGCGTTGTGCTCGTTGCGCTCCACCATGCCGATATGGAAGAAGCCGCGATATTCTTCATAGGCCATGGACTTGAAGCGGCTCTGATGGGAGTCGCGGTAATCCTGCGGTCCCTGCACCAGCGCCACGCCCGGCGCGGCGAAATAGGGAATGACGCGGCGCAGCCAGAAAGGCTGCACCTGATAGTCGCTATCGATCACCGCGACATATTTGGCGTTTGGATCGGTCAGGGCCAGGGCGCGATTGAGCGCCCCGCCCTTGAAGCCTTTGAGACCCTCGAAATGGAAGAAGCGGAAGCGGGAACCCAGGGTGCGGCAATGGGCTTCCACTGGCCGCCAGGTTTCCGGATCGGGGGTATTGTTGTCGAGCAGGATGACTTCGAAATTCGCACCACCCGGCGCTCGACCCGCCACAGGCTGGCGGCCATCTCGATGCCTTCGGTGAGGATCACGGCTCAGGCCAGGATCACCAGCGGCGACATGGCGATCATGGCGCCGATATCGGTAGGCGCGACATATTCCAGGGCGGTGGCGTCGATCAGCGCCAGGAGGCCGGTGGAAACCAGCACGATCATGCCGCCCATGACCAGATAGCCGGTCTGGCGCACCCGCGGCATGCGTCCCAGCACCAACAGGCCGAGCAGCAGGCTCAGCACCGCCGCCATCAGGGCATAGAGGCGCCATTCGGGGAAATTGCGGATCAGGCCGGTAAACGGGAACTTGGGATTGCCGGTGGCATCGAACAGGCCCCAATAGCGCCCCGCAACGCCTTCATTGGCGTCCTTCCAGGGCTGGTCATAGGCTTCCAGCAGATAATAGTCCCAGCCCTTTTCCTGGGCGAACTGCACAAAGCCGCGGACAAACCAGCCTTCATTGGCGGCGGAGGCCTCGGCGCGGCCATGAGTGCGTCCTTCCGAAGGCCAGCCTGCCTCACCCACCACGATCTGCTTGTCGGGAAATTCCGCCTGGATGTGATTGTAGAAGCCCTGGGTGGATTTCAGGCTGCCGCGAATGTCCACATTCTCCCAATAAGGCAGAAGATGGACAAAGATCACGT
>JAEKMB010000334.1 GCA_019508105.1 Alphaproteobacteria bacterium | reverse complement strand
CGACGTAGGTGTCGATTTTGATGCGCCGCAAGTGCCGGCGCGCCTGCTCCGGCGCCTCGCGCAGCGGCTGATGGCCGGGCGTGCCGCGCTGCTCCTCCACCTCCTGCGACGCCTGCCAGAAGAAAAGGTAGGGGCTGATGGTCGTGCCGAGCACGGCGACCAGCATCGAGACGTAGTCCCTGTCGTGCAGGAGCGGCGGCACGAGCGTCTGCCTGAGCGCCGCGAGCGGCATGTGCACGAGGAACACCGTCGCCACATAAGCGAAGAGCGCGAGCGTCAGCAGCTTCAGGATCGGCGCGTAGCGCGGAAAGGGTACGAAGATCTGCAGCGTCAGCGACGTGAGCGCGAACATGACGATGTAGAGCGTGCTGTTGCCGCCGGCGACGAGCACCAGCGCATCGGCCATGGCGCCGAGGTCGGCGGCAATATTGAAGGTGTTGGCGAAAGCGAGCAGGCAGACGATCGTGTACAGCACCGGCCGCGGGAAGCGCTCTCGGATGTTCGCCGCGAGACCGTGCCCGGTGACGCGGCCGATGCGCGCGCTCACGAGCTGGATGCCAATCATGAGCGGCGTGGTGAAGAGCACCGACCAGACGAGGCCGTAGCCGTACTGCGCGCCGGCCTGCGAATAGGTGGCGATGCCGCTCGGGTCGTCATCCGCGGCGCCGGTGACGAAGCCCGGGCCGAGTTGCTTGAGCAGCGGGACGTGCGAGCGCTCTTCCTCGATAGACTCGCTCGTTTTGCCGACTTCGTTCATCGCGCGGAAGAATAAGCGGCGGGCCTTGCGCTTCTCTGACTAGGTCGTCACATTTGTCATAGGAGTCGCGCCGCATGTACGGCGTCCCCGATCGCGCCGCGGGACCGGCGCCTCGAAGGTGGCACTGATCAGAAGCGCTTGATCCCCGGCCGATAACGGGACCGACAGGCGGACCGGGGTGGCGACCAGGCAGTGCATCCGGCTGATCGCATTTGCAAAGCATGACAGGTGCAAATCGCCCGCTGCCCGATT
>JAEKMB010000144.1 GCA_019508105.1 Alphaproteobacteria bacterium | reverse complement strand
AGGCCAAGATGTTCGCCTTCATGCCGATACTCTTCACCTTCATGTTCGCCACCTTCCCGGCGGGGCTGGTGATCTATTACGCCTGGAACAACCTGCTGACGGTGATCCAGCAATACATCATCATGAAGCGCGAGGGCGTGGATATTCACTTGTTCGGCGACGGCAAGCCCAAGCTCAAAAACCTGAAAGCGGCCAATGACTGAGACGGCTGGCAGCGCTGCGGAAGAAGCCGCGCGCAAGCTGTTCGCGGGTTTTTGCGATTTCATCTGGGGCGCCACCAGCGCCGATGCCCTGCCGCCGGAAAAACTGGCCGAGGTCGCCTTTGTCGGCCGCTCCAATGCCGGCAAGTCCAGCCTAGTCAATGCCCTGACCGGCCGCAAAAGCCTGGCGCGGGTGTCCCAGACCCCCGGCGCCACCCGCCAGATCAATTTCTTCAACCTGGGCGACAGGCTGATGCTGGTGGACCTGCCCGGCTATGGCTTTGCCAAGCGCTCCAAGACCGAAGCCGAGGCCTGGCAGGAGATGATCTTCGCTTACTTGCGCGGACGGGCGCGGCTGCGGCGCGTGGCACTTCTGATCGATGCGCGGCGGGGCGCCATGGACAGCGACATCCAGGTGATGGACCTGCTCGACCGGGCCGCGGTCTCCTACGGCCTGGTGCTGACCAAGGGTGATGAACTCAAACCCGCGGATCGCGCCCCGGCGCTGGAAACCGCTGCCGCCATCGCCGCCAAGCACACCGCCGCATTGGCCGAGGTTCAGCTCACCTCCGCCCTGACCGGCGAAGGCATTCCGGCCTTGCGCACGCATCTGGCGGCGCTGGCACAATAAAAGGTTGGGAAGCGGGCGCCAGCGCGCTATAACGCGCCGCTTTTGCCACGGCGCGCGCAGGCGCGCCAATCTTTGAACAGGCGCCGCCATGGCCGGATCCACGGAAGAAACCGAAGACCGCAACCTGCGGACCCTGGCGCGCTGGCGTTCCACCGGCCGGGTGCTGGTCGAGGCGCTGCCCTATATTCTCAAATACGACCAGAAAACCATCGTGGTGAAGTATGGCGGCAACGCCATGACCGGCAGCAGCGCTCATGATTTCGCCCAGGACATCGTCCTGATGAAGCAGACCGGCATCGATCCGGTGGTGGTGCATGGCGGCGGCCCCCAGATCGGGGCGATGCTCAAGAAGCTGGGCATCGAGTCCACTTTCATCGACGGCCTGCGCGTCACCGATGAAGCCGCCGTCGAGGTGGTCGAGATGGTGCTGACCGGCTCCATCAACAAGCAGATCGTTACCGGCATCAATGCAGCGGGCGGCCGCGCCGTGGGCCTGTCGGGCAAGGACGGCAATCTGGTGATCGCCCGCAAGATCACCACGACCAAGACCGACCCCAAAACCGGTGAGAAGGTGGATCTGGGCTTTGTCGGCGAGCCGGAAACCGTCAATCCCGAAGTGCTGCATTCCATCATGAAGTCCGAAACCATTCCGGTGATCGCGCCCATCGGGGTGGGCCGCAAGGGCGAGACCTACAATATCAATGCCGATACGGTGGCGGGCGCCGTCTCCTGCGCCCTCAAGGCCGAGCGCCTGGTGCTGTTGACCGATGTGGAAGGTGTGCTGGACCAGGACAAGAAGCTGATCCCGCGCCTCAGCGTGCGGGAGGCCAAGAGCCTGATCGCCGACGGCATCATCTCGGGCGGCATGATCCCCAAGATCCAGACCGCGATCGATGCGGTGGAAGGCGGCGTGCATGCCGCCGTCATTCTGGACGGGCGCATTCCCCATGTGCTGCTGCTGGAGCTCTTCACCGAGCATGGCGCGGGCACGCTGATCACTGCCGAATGAGGTTGACGTTTCTGTCGGCGATTGTGCTGGCCGTGCTGGCGTTCAACAGCGCGCCGGCGCACGCCGCGCTGACCCTGTGCAACCACACCAGCTATATTCTCTATGCCGCCACCTCGGCGATCCAGAGCCCGCGCAGCCAGACCCAGGGCTGGACCCGCATCACGCCAGGCGAATGCCAGCTCGCGCGCAAGGAACCGCTGACTGCGGAAACCTATCTGGTCCATGCCCGTTCCAGCCTCGCACATTCGGGACCGTCGCGCGCCTGGGGCGGCGCCTATCCGGTCTGCGTCAGGGACGGCAATTTTTCCTTTTCCCAGGCCGTCACCCAGCCTTACTGCACCGCCGGCGACACATTCGCCCTGCCCTTTGCGCCGCTGGACAATCGCGGCAAAAGCGTCTGGACCATGAATTTCGATGAACAGCCGGCGATGAACGCCACCGAGGCGCAACTGGCCGGGGCCAAGCGGCTGTTGGCCGACAATGGCTATCGGATCGGCCATATCGACGGCAAGCCAGACAAGGTCACCGGCGCCGCGCTGGTGGATTTTCGCAAGCGCATGAAATTTCCCGCCACCGCCGGCAACGCCGAACTGTTCGACGCGCTGGAACGCGAGGCGCGCAAGAAGATCGCGCCGGCCGGCTATACCGCCTGCAACGAGACCCGGGACGCGCTGCTGCTGGCGATCGGCACGATGGAAGGCGGCCAGCCGGTGTCGCGCGGCTGGTGGACGGTGCAACCGGGCGCCTGCGCCAAGGCAATCACCACGCCTCTAGGCAGCGACACGGTCCATCTGCTGGCCTTGCGCAAGAATGGCGGCACGGTGGTGGGCGGCGGCCAACATTTCTGCACCACCGCTGCGGCCTTCGAGATCAAAGGCGCCCAGAGCTGCGCCGCCCGCGGCTTTGCAGATACCGGCTTCGCCGCCACGCCCACCAAAGGCGTCAGCGGCTTTGTCGCGCATATCGGCCCGGCCGGACTTAAACGCTAGACAGCAATATTGAAATAATTGAGATGCCAGCGCATCTCTTCCTTGCTGAGGGGAAAGCTCACTCCGCCCCGCGCCGGCAGAATGTCGCGGCTGGGCAGTTTCATGATGAAGGTCTGGATCTTGAACGCCACCCGCATGGACAGATGCGTGTGCCAGACCAGCGACACGATCGGCTTGGCGCTGCCTGCGGTCAAAATCCGCTTCACCGTCTGCTCGTCGATATTGGCCATCTGCGCCAGGGCCAGGGTGACGATCTCGCGCCGTCCGGCTTGCGCCGCCTGCTCGACAAAGCTGCTGTCGAAACGTCCCTCTTTCTTTGCCGCCGCAATCAGGTCGGCCGGCGACACCGCGCCCGCTTCCGGCTCCGGCTCCGCCAGGCGCGCCCTGAGTTCGCGGTTCAGATGCAGGCGGGTGGCTTCGGACAAATCATTGCGCGCCGCCAGCCGTTCCAGGATCGCGGCGCCCACCAGGCTGCCGATGCGGCGGATGGCGCGGGCTGACAAATCGGCACGCAGCGCCAAGGGCTCATGCCAGGCGCTGATCTCCTCGGCCTGGTCCAGGAT
>JAEKMB010000126.1 GCA_019508105.1 Alphaproteobacteria bacterium | reverse complement strand
CAATGGTTGTCGTCCTGCCCCGGTCCCGAAGGCGGTCATGACTGGCAGGCGGCGAGCTATCACCAGCCGACTGACTCATTGATTATTCCCCTCAGTCAAAGCTGCGTCATGATGCTGGGCAACGGCTCGCAGACCTATTTCGAGATGCCCGGCACAGAGCGCAACATGGGGCGGCTGTCGGCCTATCGCACCTCCGACCTCAAGCCGCTTTGGACCTTGCAGCAGCGCTCGCCCTTTCTCACCGGCGTTCTGTCCACAGCCGGCGACCTGGCGTTCGTCGGTGACTATGACCGCCGTTTCCGCGCGGTGGACGTAAAAACCGGCAAGACTTTGTGGTCGGTGCGACTGGGCACCACGGTACAGGGTTACCCAGTTACGTTCCGCATCGACGGCAAGCAGTATATCGCCGTTACCACGGGTCTGGGCGGCGGCAGTCCGGAGGACAAGCCGATGACCATGCTGCAGAGTGTGCATCGTCCCAACAATGGGCAGGCTTTGTATGTCTTCGCGCTGCCGGACGGGAAGTAATGGCGCCTTTGAAGAAGGATTTGAGCCTGTGAAAAGAGTCAGCGTTCTTCTCTCGTCTGCCTGCCTTTCGCTGATGACGGTGATGCCCGCGCTGGCGCAGACTCAGCGGACCAATCTTGCCCCCATTCCGACTTACGAGGTGCATCGCGCCAAGATTGCTCCGCGCATCGACGGAAAGCTCGACGATGCCGCCTGGCAAGCGACCAAGCCGGTAACCTTCGTCTTTCCTTGGACAGACCAGACCGGCAAGAAGCAGAAGACCGTGGCCCGTCTGACCTGGGATAGCGAAAATCTCTATGTCGCCTACGCATGCGAGGACAGCGATATTACCGCTGTGTATACCCAGCATGACGATCCCACCTACAAGGATGATGCGGTCGAAATCTTCATTGCTCCGCCGGGCATCAAGAACCTGTATCTGGGCCTTGAAATGAATGCCCGCGCTGTCCTGTATGATTATCTCTATCCTTTTCCGCAGCGCATTATAAAGAATTACAACCTGCCCGGCGTGCGACTGGCTGTTTCGAGGCAGGGCACGCTCAACAACAGCAGCGATCAAGACCATGGTTGGAACCTCGAAGTGTCGATTCCTTGGCGCGCTTTTGCCGATCTGACGGATAATCCTGTGCCGAAAATCGGCGACCGCTGGATCGCGAATATGAACCGTTGGGATGGAACGGAACCCAACCGACGGCTTTCTCAATGGTCGGATTCGGGCATGGTGAAGCCGGACCCGCATTATCCGGACCGGTTCGGTCGGCTGTTGTTTGTGGAATAGCCCTTAGTTCGCTAACCGAATTGCTGGTACTTTTGTTGGCGATAAAATTGGCGATTGTTCAAACGCTTCTGGGCAGATAGAGCGCTGCGGCCGTGCCTTGGCCCTTGGCGCTGGAGAGGGTGATGTCTCCGCCACACTGGCGCACCAGTCCGGCGCATTTCGCCAGACCCCAGCCCTGGTGGCCGCTCCAGGTGGAAAACAACGGATCCATCGCGCGCCGCATGACGTCGGGGCTCATGCCGCGGCCGGAATCGCGCAGACTGAGCATTACATAGGACCCTGCGGGAAGCCGGCCGACCTGGCCCGCGGACAGGGTGGCATGGGCGGTGCGGATGACCATCCAGCCGCGATGGTCCATGGCCGCGGCGGCGTTGCGCGCCAATTCCTCAACCACCTGGTGCAGCTTGTCCTCGTCGGCAGCGACGAAGCAGCTGGATGGCAGCAGGGCCAGATCGATATCCACATTCCGCAGTACCGAGCGCTTGAGGCCGGTCATCACCGCGGCGACGCTTTGGTTCAGGTCAAAGCGCGTGCGGTTCAGCTTTTGGCGCCCGGCAAAGGCCTGCAGCTTCTGGGAACGGCCGTGAAGATGTTGTTCAGCTCATGCGCGACGGAGCCCGCAAGATGAACCAGAGCTTCGACTTTTTCGGTATCGGACATGACAGGCCGGCGCCTTGGGGAAAGGGAGCCATGGCCTTAAGGCAGCCGTCAGGAGAATGCGCGCGCCCAAAGGGCTAACGGACCTATACGAAAGTATGGGGCTAGCTCAGTCCGGCCCTGACTGCCTTCACGGCGGCTTCCGAGCGGCTTTTCACGTCCATCTTTCGGAACACATTGCGCAGGTGAAGCTTGATGGTGACTTCGGCCAACCCCAGCGTGCGACCGATCTCCTTGTTCGACTGGCCCAGCGCCACGCCCTTGAGCACCTGCTGCTCGCGCTCGCTCATTTGGGACAGCCAGACCTCGCCGGGGGCGGCGGATTGATCCAGCAGAATCTCGCTGGGGATGCACGAGCCGCCGGCCAGCAGCATTTGCAAGGCATGAGCGAAATACTCCGAACTGGAGGTCTTGGGGATATAGACACGGATGCCCGCTTGGATCGCTGCTCTGACGTCGATATTGCGGGCCGTACCTGACATCACCGCGAGCGGCACTTCCGGCAGGTCTGTTACCAGGTCGGCCAGGGCCTGGGAGGTCATGCCGGGCATGTAATAGTCGACCAGGATCAGACCATAGGGGACGGAAGACCGCGCCGTGGTGGCGCGCAGTTCTTCCAGCGAAGAAACCTCGTCCACTTGGGCGTCGCGATAAAGCCGGCGCACTTGCGTGGCGGCCGCTTCCCGATACAGCGGATGGTCGTCAGCGATCAAGACTTTCATGTCGACATCGCCCCCCCGATGTTCGACAAAAACCTTATCAGACTAAAGGTGGCCTAGCATCGTGCTTGGCGATCTCGTGCTGGGGAACACCCACCGCCCGAGCAACATCTTGAATTTCCACAGGTTTATAGATAATCATGTCGGCGCCCTGTGCCAGCGCTTCAGCCTCGCTCAACCCCTCCGCATTTGCCGTACACAATACGGCCCTAAGGGCAGGGGCGACACGTTTGGCTTCACGGATCAGTTGCGTGCCGCGCATGGCCGGCATCAACTCATCGGTCAAAAGAGCGTCGAAAGCCGATGGATCTTCTTCAATCGCGGCCAGCGCCAGCAAGGGGCTCTGGACCGCGACGGTTTGAAATCCCAGCCGTTCCAAGCCGATCGACAGCATGTCAGCCATATCGGCTTCATCATCCACGATCAGGACCCTGCAGGGATGAAACGATCCGCGCGCCAAAGAACCGGTCAAGTCGGCAGCGCTGTCGATCAACGGAAGATAGACCGAAAAGGTGGTCCCCTTGCCCGGGCGGGACTGAACATGGCAAAAACCATCATGCGCGCGCACCACACCATGCACCACCGATAGTCCCAAGCCCGTGCCGCGCTGGCGGCCTTTGGTCGAGAAAAAGGGCTCGAAAATTCTGTCGAGAATGTCCGGCGAAATGCCGGATCCGCTGTCGCAGACCGACAATCGCGCGTAACGACGGCCGGGAGCCGGCGTGCCTATCAGCCGCTCATTCATGGTACTCGCAAAATTGCGCAGTCTTTCGACTTCACTTTCGTCGGCGGTGAAGGCTGTTATCTCCACCATCCCGCCGCGGCCCCCCAGCGCGTCGCGCCCGTTGGCCGCCAGATTGACAAGCATCTGCCCGAGCTGGACTTCATTGCCGCGTACCAGAAGCGGCGATATCCCCAGATCAACTTCTAGCATGGCGCCGGGATGCATGCTCGATGCCAGCAATTCCTTGCTGGCTTGAACGCATCGTCCGAGATTGGCCACCCCGTAGCTGATGGTTCGCGTTTCCGCGAAGGCCATGATCTGATCCACCATGTCCTTGCCGCGCTTGCTCGCGCTCAGGATGCGCTGGGCGAAATCACGGTTCTGGGAGTCGGTGGCATTGTCCTGGGCTATAAAGCCGGCAAAGCCAGAGACCGCACCCAGGATGTTGTTAAAGTCGTGCGCCATGCCGCTGGCCAGCTGGCCAACCGCTTCCAGCTTCGCGGTCTTCTGCAGGCGGTCTTCCAGCCGCGCCTGCTCCGCAACAGCCTGGTTGCGCTCGGTGGTGTCGGCCAGTCGCACGATCAGTCCTCCGCCGGGCAGGCGTGTGCGGTGAATTTCCAGGTCGCGGCCATCAAAGTGAATTTCGTGCCGGTCCTGGCTGGCTATGAGCGGGGATGACGGCTTGGGGAATTTGTCGTCCTGCTGCGGGTTGCTTGAAAACATGCGAGCGGCGCGATTGGAGTATTGCACTTTCCCCGAGGCATCCTCGGTGTAGATCCCATCATCCGTCAGTTCAAGCGCCGCCAAGGTTTCGGCATTTCGTTGCGCCGAAAACAGAAGTGCTATCAGGCTGGCCACGGCACGCGCGAAAGCAATCTCGTCGCTTTCCCAGCAGTAAGGCTGCAGCCGACCAAATATGATCGTGCCACTGCGCTGCGCCCCTGAGAATGCTTCAGCGCTGAGCGTAGCCCGGACCCCGACGGCGCGTACCACCTTTTTCATGGCGGGGCCAACCGGCGACAGCGCCGTATCGTCGATCGCCACGACAAACTCGGCCGCCAGCCGGGCCTTGTGATTGAAGGATGGTCGCGG
The DNA here is from genome assembly GCA_019508105.1 of Alphaproteobacteria bacterium. GTDB lineage: Bacteria > Pseudomonadota > Alphaproteobacteria > Micropepsales > Micropepsaceae > Rhizomicrobium. The sequence goes on along the minus strand of JAEKMB010000126.1, from coordinate 11,745 downwards.
TTTTGTCATCGTCATTGCGAAGACCGATGACGCCTACCGCGACGCCCAGCGCCTCCGCACTGATCTGACATAGATTGCGCAAGCGGACGTCAAAGCCGATATTCGACAGCAGGCATTCGCGCACCATGGTCGCCAAGGCAGCTTCGTGACGCCGCAGATTGCCGTCGCGCTTGCGGATACGAGCTTCGAGATCCATTCGGCTGTGCATCACCAGGGCGACAATCCAAATTTCAGACAAGGCAAAACCACGATTGGCCCACATCCCGGCCACCGAAATACCGCTGTCGGGCAGCAGCGCGGCCGCAATCATGGTAAGAACGGAAGTGATGGCGGCCGCGCCAATCAGGGCGCGTTTGCCCAAGCGGCTGGTCAGTGCGACGACAGCCGCATAGCCAATCCCATCAACGACGCCGCGCGGCTGGGAAACGTCAATGAAAAAGAGCACTAACGTCGCGACGAGGATGGCTGCGCCAAAAAGAGCGTCCGTCAGCCGCGCGACCGTGAAATGGGCGCGAAATATCCGCGCCGGAGCCAAGGAGTCCACAATAAGCCCCCAATTGTCGGGCTAGCCTATCATACAACTCGCTCCGGCACATCTGCCCTCCGGGTCCAGGAGGCGGTCCACATCGGCAAGAAGCCCGGCGGAGCCTGGGGAAACCAGATGCGCGCCGACGGCGCCAACCAACCGCGCGTTGCGCAGATAGACCGGGCTCATCGGGTCGCAAGCCTCGGCCACTGCGATGATGGGTGGGGCAGGACGGCTCCGCAGCGAGCGGATCAATTCCAGGCCGTCCGTATCAGGCATGAGAATCCCCGAGACGATGAGGTCAAAATGGGCCACGGCCAACTGCTGCAGCGCCGCGCCTCCGTCATCGCAGGCGGAAACGTCATAGCCATGGCGCAACAGCGCGGCGTTAAGAATTTGGCGGGTTGTCCGTCCGTGATAGGCGAGCAGGATGGTCGGGCGCAGTTCGGCACGGCGGTCCCCACCGACAAGTCTAAGCTTACGGCAGCCGGCCCGTCGCTGATGGGGCGCGCCGTGCAAGACCTCAAAGCTGCACTTCTTGGTTGGCGGCTTGCCCTGCGATGATGGAATATTCGACATCCTGCTGTCAGCCGTTGAGCGCGGACAGCATCGGGGCGTCATCTTCCGCGCTTTTCTGAAGCAGCTCGATGCCCTGGCGCATGTCCGACATGATGAAGGCGGCTCTTCGGCCCACACCGCCCGTGGCGTTGGGGAACTGGTCCGTCCAGGCGGCCATCTTGACGCTCATGGCGCAGAGCGATCCTCCGATGGAGGTATGATAGCCTGAGATCAGGGCTTCGATGCGCTGGAAGCGTTCCCCCGAAAGGTTGCGCCACATATCGTTGGTGCTGCGCTCGAAGCTCTCGATCTTGCCGGTGATGTTGGCGAGCTTGCCGTTGATCATTTCCTCGATCATGTCGATCACGCCCATCAGCGACCTGTCCTGAGCCAGCTGGTGGCTGGCGCGCACCATCGCGATGCCATCCATGAAATTCTGTACCTGGGGGAGCAACTCATCGAGGCAATGGCGGTAATAGGAAAGCGACATGAAAATGTCACCATAATCTTCCAGAAACTTCGGAATGGCTTCGACCGGGATGCCCAACCGGTCGGCCATCTTGCCGAGCCTGCCGCGCACAGCTTCGGCATTTTCGGCGCGAAACATGCCCACAATGTCGCGGAACTGCGAACCCTCGGTATCGCGACTGAAGATTTCGGCTACAAGCGGCCGGGTAAAGGTCGCCATGTAAGCGCTGAGCGCCTCGATTTTTCCGGGAGATAAAGTCAGGGCGCAGCCATCGGGGATAATGATGCCATGGGCGCGCAGCTGGATGCGCAGGCTGTAGACATCGAAGCTCGGCAGCATACCGACTTTCTGCAGCAGTTCGACGTCCGGATGTTTTTCCGGCAAGGCCAGGAACTTCCCGGTATGGCGCAAATCCATTTGGCCGCGGCCGCAGCCGACGCCGTTGAAGAACTCGATCACCGAATCCAGGCGCGAATTCTTTACCAGCCGCGCGCGCCGGAAAATCTGTGTCTTGACCGGCAGGACCGAGATCGCCAGTGTGTGCAGGGAATCGCGGTCCTCATCGGGAAGTTCGTTTTCCACACTCTGTGTGTATCGCTCCGCAACCTTGGTCATGCTTTATCCCAGCGATTCAAAGAGGGCGTCGATGTCGGTCTGCCGGCTGACATTCTTTTCCAACTGCGGACCATTGAGCAGGCGCTCGTCACCCTCAGCCTCCGCCGGCGCGGCGATCGCACTGGCTTCCGGAGGGCCGAAAGCATCCATCAGCGAAGTCAGCTTGGTCTCAATGTCCTGCAGCGCGCGCACCACCTTGGTGATGCGCTGGCCGGTGATGTCCTGGAAGCTGGTGGCGACATAGATGTTGGTGACCGCGTCGACCAGCGCGTTCTGCGGGGCGGCATCCAGGGTGGCGGCGACCCGCTCCACCGCTTCTGCAGCGTCCATGATACGGTTGGCGGCGCGCCCTGTTTCCGTCACGATTTCCTCCAACTCGTCAGCGGTACTGCCGAAAAGCTGCTGGCCGGCCTGGTCGCCGCGCAAAGCGCCGATCTCGCTTCGGGTGGTGCGGATATGATCGGACAGGTATTGCAGCACCGCGACGAGCGTGTCTTTCTGCGGCGACTGCACCGAGCGCAGCTCGCCGATCACGCGATCGAGAAAACCGTGCGAATCCTGCAGGCGGGATATTTTCGCGGGCTCCATTGTCGCGCTCATGTCATCGCGCCGCAGACGCTGGCGATCTTGGTGCGCAACGTTTCGGCGTTGAACGGCTTGACGATGTAGTTGGAGACGCCGGCTTGCTTGGCGATGATGACGTTCTCGGTCTTGCTCTCGGCGGTCACCATGATGAAGGGTATGTGCTTGAGGCGTGCGTCGGCGCGCACCTTGCGCAGCAGTTCCAGGCCGGTCACCGGCGCCATGTTCCAGTCCGAAATGATCAAGTCCGGCGGGCACTTCTGCATCATGTGATAGGCGGTTTCACCGTCATTGGCTTCCTCGACATTGTTGATGTCGAGCTGGCGGAGCAGGTTGCGCAAGATCCGCAGCATGGTGGTGTAATCGTCGACAATAAAGACGCGCATGCTTTTGTTGAGGGACATGGGTTTTTCTCCTTAGGAAACGGCCGAAACCGGAAGATTCAGCCAGCTGGCGGGTTTGGGTGGGATATGGGCGGCGTGGCCGTAAACGCCGCGCAGGCCCGGGACGCCGCTGAAAGCGTCACACAGGCCGATAACGGATTCGGCGCCACCCAGCATCAGCACACCGTCGGGCGCAATGCGATGGGCAATGGCATGCATGATGCGTGTTTTCGTCGGCTGATCGAAATAGATCAGCACGTTGCGACACAGCACAATGTCGAAGGTTCCGAGCGACGCGAGGTCACCCAACAGGTTGATGGGGCGGAAAGTGATGTTGCGGCGGAGCTCGTCCTTTATCCGCCACTGATCGTCAACATTGTCGAAATGACGGACCAGCATCTGGATCGGCAGGCCACGCTGTACCTCGAAGGTCGAATAGGTGCCGCTCCTTGCCCGTTCCAGCACGCCGGCCGAAATGTCGGTGGCGACGATCTCGATCCGCCAGCCGCCCAGGATAGGGAAATGATCCTTCAAAGTCATGGCGATCGAATAGGGTTCCTGACCTGTGGAGCAGGCGGCACTCCAGATGCGAAGGGCGCGGGTGGCGCGCCGCTGGATGAGACCTGGAATCACTGACTTGCGCAGGGTGTCGAAAGGATGGCTGTCGCGGAAGAACGAGGTTTCGTTGGTCGTCATCGCCTCCACGATCTGGTTCTTCAGCGCGTCAGAGCCGGGCTGACGAAGGACTTCGATCAAAGCCGCCAGGGAGGCAAGACCGCGCTCGCGCACGATGGGGCCAAGCCGCGTCTCCAGCAGATAACCCTTGTCCGGCGTGATGATAAGGCCGGAACGCTCCTTGAGCAGGGTGGCGATCAAAGTGAAATCGGCGCCGGTCATGCCGCGTGCCTTTCGAACAGGGTGGCGAGATGACCTGCGATACGGGTGAGCGGCAGCACGGCCGAGCAGATGCCGGCGTTGGCGACGGCCCCGGGCATGCCCCACACCACGCTGCTGGCTTCGTCCTGGGCGAGGATGGGCGCCCCTGTGGCGGCAAGGATGCGGGCTCCGGCGCAGCCATCGCTGCCCATGCCGGTCAGCACGATGGCGCAGCTGCCGGCGCCGAAATGTTGCGCCACCGAGCGAAACAGCGGATCCACCGACGGGCGGCAGAAATTCTCGGGCGGTGTCTGGGACAGGCGTGCGACGCAAGTGCCATTCTGGCGGGCGACCTGCAGGTGATAGTCGCCCGGTGCCAGGCAGATCGTGCCCGACTTGATTTCCATCCCATCCACGGCTTCCGCGCAGGGCCGGCCGCTGCCGCGCGCGATATGCTGGGCCAGCACGGTGGTGAAGGTGGCGGGCATGTGCTGGGCGATCACGATGGGGCACTGGACGGAGGCCGGCAACGCGCCCAACAGTGCGAGCAGGGCCTGAGGCCCGCCCGTCGAGCTGCCGATGGCAATTATGCGGGGGGAAGATGAGACCGCGCCGCGTAGCGCAAATTGCGGCCGCACAGGCGTAAGATGTGCCGATGAATCGGTGATCTTCCTGGCTTTGGCGCGGCCCAGAGTGATCACTTTTTCGATCAACTCACGGCGAAAATCCTCGCTGGCCCCCAGCTTGTCGCTGCTGGGTTTGGCAACATAGTCGGCGGCGCCCAGCGCAAGCGCGCGCAAGCTGATTGCCGCGTTGCGCTGGGTCAATGTTGACGCCATGATGATGCTGGCGCCGGGGGAGCCCTCCAGCAGCTTGGGCAGCGCCGCCAGCCCGTCCATCACGGGCATTTCGATATCCAGAATAATGACGTCCAGCGGATGGCGCGCGGCATAGGCGACGGCCATCTGGCCGTTGCTGCACGACCCAGCCAACTCGATACGCGGATCCGCCTCCAGCATGCGCACGATCAGTCCCCGCACGATGGCGGAGTCATCCACCACCATCACACGCAGCGGCGGGCTGGAACGGTTGAGGGCGCTGGTCATGCCCGCGCGACCAGCCCGAGCAGTTCCAGCTTGTCGAGCAGGACATTTCGGTCATAGGGCTTCATGATGTATTCGTCGGCGCCCGCTTCAAGTGCTTCGCAAATCTTCGGCATGCCGCTTTCCGTGGTGCACATCACCACCCGGGGGGGCGGTTCCAGGTCCATGGCGCGCAGAGCACGCAGACAGGTGATGCCGTCCATTTCGGGCATGTTCCAGTCCAGCAGGACGAAGTCGGGCACGTTGGTGCGGCAGAATTTCACCGCCGCCAGACCGTGCTCGGCTTCGGCGGTGGCAAAGCCCAGGCTCTGGAGCATATCCACCGCCACGCGCCGGATGACGCGCGAGTCATCGACGACAAGACAAAGAAGAGGCGAGGTCATGATGCCCTCCGCAATGGATCGGTTTCGCCGCGGCCGATCGCCTGGCGCAATGCGCGGGCCAGGGTTTCGGGGAGCCGTGTGGGGTCGGATTTGGCGAGGTATTCGTCAAACCCGGCTTCACGTCCGGCGCTGACGTCATTTTCCTCTGCATGGGACGAAAGGGCGATCAGCGGCACCCGACTCCATCGTGCGTCGCTGCGGATAGCCCCGGCCAGAGCCAGGCCGTCCAGGTTGGGCATCTCGATATCGCTGATGATGACGTCGAACTGCTGTCCATCTTCGCGCAGCTTGAGGGCTTCGACGCCGTCATTGGCGGTGGTCACCGACCAGCGCGCCGATGTCAGAAGCGGCGTGACCAGGTTGCGGAAGAAAGGGCTGTCGTCCACCAGCAGCGCGCGGCGGGTGGCAGCGCGAGACTTGGCAAGTTCGAACCAGTCGGCAAAGGCCAAGGCCAGGAAATGGCTGACATCGACAATGTCAGCCGCCTTGCCGGCGATAATGGCGCTGCCGAGCAGGCCCGGATGTTCCGACGACAGTTCCACGGTCAACTCGTCGCATACGATGTCGACGACTTCGTCCACAGCCAGCGCCATGCTGCGGTCATTGTCGCTGAACACCAGAACCTTCTGATGGCCCTGGTCTTTCCAGGAATGGGCGGCATCGAACGGCACCAGCGGCATCAGGTGCTGCCCGTATTGGATGACGCGGCGGCCGCCGACATGCTCGATGGCCTTCGCATCCAATTCCTCGATACGCGAGACCAGCTCCAGCGGGATCGCCTTGAGCTCGGTGCCGCCGGCCCGGAACAAGAGGAAGGACGAGCGGTTGCTCATCGGTCCGGCGGCGGCGCCGTGGCTGTCCTGCGCTTTGCTGTCGCCCGCATCGATCTGGCCGGCGAAGCTGGAAAGCCCGTTCGGGTCCAAAATCATGATCACGCTGCCGTCACCCAGAATGGTGTTGCCGGCATAGAAGCGCGTGCCGCGCAGGATCGGGGCGGCGGGCTTGACCACGATTTCCTCGGTGTCGAAGACCCGGTCCACGATGATGCCGAAAGTGTTGGCGCCGACCTGGGCCACCACGACGAAACGGTCCTGGCTTGTGCCTTGCGGCGGAAGGCCAAGGGCACCGCGCAGCGACACCAGCGGCAACAGGCGGTCGCGCAGGCGGAGGACCGGCGAGGTGTTGACGGTTTCCACCCGCGCTTCGGAACGATCCGAAACACCGACCAGCTCCAGCACGTTCAGCTGGGGAATGGCAAAACGTTGCTGGGAGGATTCCACGATCAGGGCGGATACGATCGCCAGGGTAAGGGGAATCTTGATCAAGAAGGTGGTGCCGCTGCCCGCCACCGACGACAATTCGATAGTGCCGCCGATGCGTTCGATATTGGTGCGCACCACGTCCATGCCCACGCCACGCCCGGAGACGCTGGTGACCACTTCCGCGGTGGAAAAGCCGGGGCGGAATATGAACTGCAGAATCTGCTGCTCGCTCATGCCCGCGATGGCGGCCTCCGTCGTCAGGCCATTGGCCACGGCCTTCTGGCGGATGCGCTCCACATTGAGACCGCGTCCATCATCGGCAATGCGGATATAAATATGTCCGCTCTCATGATAGGCGTCGAGCGCGATGGTGCCGGTTTCCGGCTTGCCCGCCGCCAGACGGTTCGCGCCATTCTCGATGCCATGATCGGCCGAGTTGCGCACCATATGGGTGAGAGGATCCTTGATCATCTCAAGGACCTGTCGGTCCAGTTCGGTCTCGGCGCCCTTCATGACCAGTTCGATCTTCTTGCCGGTTTCCACCGCCAGGTCGCGCACGATACGCGGCAGCTTGTTCCAGGCATTGCCGATGGGCTGCATCCGCATGCGCGTCACGCCATCCTGCAGGTCGGAAGTAATGTGGCTGAGACGTTGCAACGGCACTTTGAAGTCATTGTCCTTCTGGCCGCGCTGCGTCTGCAGCAGCTGGTTGCGGGTCAGCACCAGCTCGCTGATCAGGGTCATCAGGTTTTCGATGACGTCGACATTCACGCGAATCGACGAGGCCGCGGCTGCCGCCTGTTCCTTGACCTCGGCTTGCTTGGGTTGGTCTTCCTTGGGAAGCGCATGGCTGGCTGCAGCCGCCATAACCGGTTCTGGAGCCAAAACAGGTTCGGCCAGCGCCAGCACCTGAAAGGGGGCGCTGAGAACCTCGGCGACTTCGACCAGCAATTCGGCAGCAACGGGAAAGCCGTCTTCGCTAAAGCGAGGACCGAGGTTGGATAGTTCGTCCAGTCCGGCGGGCTCCGCTCCGGATCCGCAGGACGGGGCGGACGCGCCCTCGGCCAGTGCGTTGATCTCGTCAATCAAGTCGGCGTCGCTGCCGGCCGGCTCGGCGCCGGCGGCTTCCATTTCGGTCAACAGGCCCCGGATGCGGTCGATGGCCTTCAAGATCAGGGTCACGGCGCGAGGGGTTACTTCCAGCTCGCCATCGCGGAACTTGCCCAGGATATTTTCTCCGGCATGGGCGACTGAGCCCAGACGCGGCAGGCCCAGAAAGCCGGAGGTGCCCTTGATGGTGTGCATCAGGCGGAAGATGTTGCTGAGGATGGTGGTGTCCGAGCTTTCGCGCTCGAATCGCACCAACTCGACGTCGAGCACGGCGAGGCTCTCGGCGGTTTCGGCCAGGAATTCCTGAAACAGATCGTCCATTGCTTTGGTCCCTCTGTTACTTGGTCTCGATCGCCATCAGGCGATCGATATGCAGCGCCACCAGGAGGCCCTGGTCGGTGCGATAAACGGCGTCGGCGACATCGCGCCATACGGCGTCGAGAGTCGCGGGGTTTGCTTCGCGCAGCGAGCGCGGCAGCTTGATCACGTCCCCCACGGAATCCACCAACAGCGTGTAGGGCTCGCCGTCGCTTTCCACGGTGACGCACATGACGGTCTTCTCGTCACCGCGCGGCAGCGCCAGGCGGGTGCGCATATCGATCACGGTGACGATGCGACCGCGCAGGTTGATCAGGCCGCGCACCTCGGGGGGACCGCCCGGGACCGGCGCAATGGCATCTGGTGTCAGTATGTCCTGCACCTGGGTCACCGGAACGCCGAACAACTGGCCGGCCACGGTGAAGGTCACGAAGGCTTCGGCGTCCTTGCCGTGGTTATCCGCGCTCGGGGCGACGGTCGTTTCGATGGTCGTCATGTCAAATCCGCCTTGTTGGTTTGAGGAGAAACAAACCGGGAGTTGCCGATCCGGTGGGGTGGGTGGAGTGCACGGGTGGCCGCATCTCCGGTTTGTTTCTGCCTCTGGTGCCTCACCAGATAAAATCGCTCTTAGGCGGCTTTCACCTCGGTGAGGAACGTCTGGACCAGGGTCCGCAATTCGCCCGACTGTTCGGACAAGGAGCGGGCCGAGGCCAGAACCTGGCTGGCGACCGCGCCGGTGCTGTTGGCGGCATCGGTCACGCCGCCGATATTGGACGAGACTTCCTGGGTGCCCTTGGCGGCTTCTTCCACGTTGCGGGCGATCTCCTGGGTTGCGGCGCCCTGCTGCTCTACGGCCGCTGCGATGGCGGTGGAGATCTGGTCGATCTCCCCGATCGTCTTGCTGATGGAGCCGATGGCGTTGACCGCGTCCTGGGTTGCGCCCTGCACCCCGGTGATCTGGGCACGAATGTCATCCGTGGCCTTGGAGGTCTGGGTGGCGAGGTTCTTCACTTCGGCGGCGACCACGGCAAAACCCTTGCCTGCCTCGCCCGCCCGGGCCGCTTCGATGGTGGCATTGAGCGCCAGGAGGTTGGTCTGGTCGGCAATCTCATTGATCAAGGCCACGATCTCGCCGATCTTCTGCGAGGCGTTGAGCAGGCCCTGCACCATCTCGTTGGCTTTGGCCGATTCGGTAACCGCATTGGCAGCGATCTGGCTGGAATGGGCGACCTGGCGGCTGATTTCCGAAATCGAGGTTGATAGTTCTTCAGTGGCGGACGCGACCGTCTGCACATTGGCAGCGCCTTCCTCCGACGCAGCCGCAACTGCGCTGGCCTGCTTGGTGGTTTCCTCGGCGGTGGCGCTCATCGATTGGGCTGAGGCCTGCATCTGGGTCGCCTGGCTGGCGACGGTTTGCACCACGCCCTGTACCTTGATGTCGAAGTCGCGGGTTAGGCGATCAACCACGGCGCTCCGCGCTGCCGTGACGCGCTGGGCTTCCTCCTGTTCCGCCTTGAGGCGGTCGGCATCGATCATGCTGGTCTTGAACACCTGCACGGCCGCGGCCATCTGGCCGACTTCGTCCTTGCGGCCGATGCCGTTGATCTCGGTGGTCAGGTCGTGCTGTGCCAGGCGGCTCATCGCACCGGTCATGGCGCGGATGGGCGTGGAAATCCCCGACACGATCATCCAACCTGCACCGATGCAGATGAGGGCGGCCAGACCCAGCACCATCAGGATGAGAGTGCGCGAACTGCCATAGGTCGCCGCGGCGTCGGTCGATGTCTTGTGGCCGGCCGTAACCTGATAATCCAGGACAGCCTGCAGCGCCTCCTGGAAGGCGTGATAAGCCGTGCGCATCTCGCCGGTATAAAGCGCGGTGGCTTCGGCGCTTTTGCCTGCATTCGACAGCGCCATCAACTTGTCATTCATGGCCACATAGGCGTTCCACGCCGGCATGACCTTGGCGGCCAGTCCCGTTTCGACGCCCGCATCGACAGTGGCGAAATAGATATTCCACGCCTTGGTCAGCTCGTCGGCGGTTGCCGCCATGGTTGCGGCTTCCTTGGCTTTGGCTTCCTTGCTGGCGCCCAGGACATGGGCGGCCTGCAGCTGGAAATAACGCATGCCATTGAAATTCACGTCGCCCAGTGCATCCGCGGCAACCAGGTAATTGGCCGACAGAGTCACCGCCGCGTCATTGACTGTGGACAGCCGGTTGATGGCGAACACGCCAAGAACAGCCGTGATGACAAGAATGCTCGCAAAGGCCGTCATGACCTTGCTTCGGATGGACAAATTCTGAAACCAGCTCAATTTCTTCTCCCAAGGGTGACTTTCGGGAGAAGCAATAGGGGGGGCAGGTGCCGGTGATTTTTCTCATTCGCGTCAAAATGTTTCACCATGTGTCGGGACCGCGCCCAGGCCCGGCCCCTTAGGTCTTTTGTAACAATTTGGCACTATTCCGGGTTGGTATTGCCGGGGAGGCGAAATCAGCCCATGACCAAACATGTCACCATCGTGGACGACGATCCGGACGTGCGGGCATTGCTCGCGCGAAGCCTGGGCGCCGATGGATATCAGGTCACCGCGCTGGAAAGCGGTGTGGGCATCGAAGATGTCATCGCTTCCAACCATATCGACCTGGTCATTCTGGATATCGGCCTCCCGGACGTGGACGGGCTGACCATCACCCAGAAAATCCGGCGCAATTCCGATGTCGCCATCATCATCGTCAGCGGACGTGGCGACTTGGCCGACCGGGTGGTGGGGCTGGAAATCGGCGCCGACGACTATATTACCAAGCCTTTCGAGCCCCGCGAGATCCTGGCCCGGGTGCGTACCGTGCTGCGGCGCGGCCGCTATCAGGGCGCCAATCCCAGTCCGGCAGCCGAGCCGCATCTTCTTTATGAGTTTGGCGACTGGAAACTGGATGCCACTGCTCAACTGCTGCATCACGGCAACGGCGAGCCGGTCTGCCTGACCAGCGGCGAATTCCGCTTGCTTGAAGCCATGGTGACCCGTGCCAACCGCGTGCTGACGCGCGATCAGCTGATGGATGTCTGTTACGGCAACAATTCGCCGGCCTTTGACCGCAGTATCGATGTCTGTGTCGGCCGGCTGCGGCGCAAACTGCTGGATGACCCCCGCAATCCCGCCATTATTCGCACGGTGCGAAACGGGGGTTATATTTTCTCCGCCCGGGTAACCCGTCACTGACCGTAAGGGCCCGCTTTTGAAGCGACTTACCGCTTCGACAGCCATCTCAGCTCCCAGCCGGACATTCAATATGTGATTTCTCCGAGCGGCGATCCTGCCCTCCGGACGCTCTTGGGTTCGGCGGCCGCTTCACCGCGAGCTGGTGAACGCACGAACAGTGGAGAGCAAGATCATGGAAGGCATTTCGGTTTCGTCCCGCCAGGCCGGCGCTTCGCGCGCCTTGTCACGCCTTGTCATCATGGCGTCCCATGCGGGACGGCGATCAAGATCCCGCGGCACGAGCGCCAGATTCGCCGCATGATTTAATGGCAAGGCATGAAAACTCCTGGCGAAAGATAGAG
>JAEKMB010000143.1 GCA_019508105.1 Alphaproteobacteria bacterium | reverse complement strand
TGATCGCCGAAGGGCGCAAGGCGGGCCTAAGCCCCGACATCGCCGAACCGGTCTGGCGGACGCTGATTGAAGCCAGCATCGCGCATGAGTTTGAGGCGTTCGATAAGCGATAACACATTGTCATGGCCCGCAAATGCGGGCCATCCAGGTGACGCTTGCGTGCAATTTTCAGAATAATCGCGAGCCAAACTGGGTGGCCCACACTCCGGTGGGCCATGACAATTTGGGGCTTAGTTTGTTGGAAAATTCTAAGCCGCCAAATAATCAGCGATGAACGCCTGCACCGCTTCGCCTTCTAGGCGCAGCGCTTCAATCACCTGCACAGCGCGGTCGGGATTGATGCTGGGATCGACCGGCTCGGCCTCGGCCGCGGCTTCTCCCATGGCAAAGGCGCCGACGCCGCGCGCCGCGCCTTTGATGGTGTGGGTGACTTCGCGCCACTTGCGGGCGTCGCGCTGTTCCAGCACGCCCAGAAGCTGGCCCACCATCTTGCTCACCTGGTCGTCGAACAGCCGCAGGATCTCCCCATTCAAGCTCTTGTCGCCGCCGGTGTAACGGGCAAGGTGGGAGAGATCGACGGGCGTATCGGCCATGACGGATTTCCGGTGTTCAGCGCCGCTATCCTGGTCCCCTCGCGGCTAAAGCCGCGTTAATGCGTGCCTTTTGGTGTGAAACCCTCGCCAGGCAAGCAAAAAGATGCTTAAAATCAAGGGGAAAGTTCCCTAACTCAGGTTGAAGCATGGCCAGATCATTCGGGCAGCCGGCCCCTCTGGAAAAAGCGGGACGCCCCAAGCCCGCCGCGTTCGTCGCGCCGGCGGCGCCCATCCCCAAGCTGCGCCCCAGCCGCTTTGGCCTGGTCGCGCTGCTCGGCGGCATTTTCCTGTCGCTGTTCTGGATCGGAGTTTCCAGCGCCTTCATCTGGGGACTTTTGGGACCGCAGGGCCTGCTCCATCTGACCCTGGCCGCCAAGTCCGCTTTCGTCGCCGGCGTGGCCCTGCCGCCTTTGCTGTTCCTGTCCATTGCCGCCGCACTGGCTCGTAGCGCCGCCATGACCGATGCCACCCGCGTCCTGCTGGCGTCCAGCGAGCGCCTGTTCGCCGCCGACGAAACCGCCGCCAACAATGCCGCCCGCCTGGCGCGCGCCGTGCGCCGCGAACTGGACGGCCTCAACACCGGCCTGGACGTCGCTTTCCAGCGCATGCGCACTATGGAAGCGGTGCTGGAAAAACAGATTTCCACCCTTGATGACGCAGGCGCCCGCGCGGCCGTGCGCGCCGACACCATTGCCGGACGCCTCAACCAGGAAAGCGCGCGTATCGAATCCTTGGGCGACACGCTCAATGAAGCGGCGGGCCGCGCCGGCGAAAGCATGGCGGGCCGCACCGCCCAGCTCAAGGCGATGATGGAATCGGCCGAAGGCACTTTGAAGATGGCAACCCAGTCGCTGGATGTGCAGGCTGCGGGTTTCCGCTCCGCCATCACCGCGGCGTCGGAAGCGCCGCTGGAAGCGGCCAAGTCGCTGGAAGCGCAAGCGGCGCGAATCGAGCAAGTGTCCGACGCCGCCATGGGCCGCGCCGAATTCGTACTGGCGCGCCACGAAAAGCACCGCACCCAGATGGGCGAATTGGTGCAACGGCTGAAAGAGGAAAGCGAGGTTTTCGAAGCAGCGCTCTCCACCCAGCGCACCGGGATGGAAAACGCCATCCAGGCGTTGACCAGCGAATCCCACAAGTTCGAGATGGTGACCGGTGATGCCGAACGTCATCTGGAACTGATCATGGCCAATGCCGCCAGCCGTGCGGCGCAGCTCACCAGCGCCTTCGCGCGCGAGGCCGAGCGGCTGAAGGAAACCGGCGAGGCGGCCACCGCTGTGCTGGCGACCTTGTCCGCGGCGCTGAAAGATGCCGGCACCGGCGCCCAGACCCTGATCGGGGAAAGCGCCGACCAGGCCAAGCATGACGCGCGCCTGTTGGTGGGCGAGGCGATGGCGGAATGCGAAAGGCTGCTGCGCGCCTCAGGCGAGATGAGCGCCGAAGCCGGCAAGATCCGCAACCTGCTCGCGGAAACCACCAAGGAAGTGGAAAAACATTTGATCCGCCTGCCGGGCCTGGCCGCGGAAGAAGCCCGTCGGGTGCGCCAGATGATGGCATCGGAAACCGAACAGATTCTGGATCTGTCGGCGCGCACCATGTCCACGCTTCATGCCCGCTCCACCGCCAAGGTGACGCCGCCCGACCTGGGCGGGCCGATGAAGCCGGTGGTGGAAACCGAAGCCGACGGCCTCAAGGGCCTGGCGCGCAAGCTGACCAATCGCAAATCCGCCGAGAAAAGCGCATCTGGCGGCAAGGCCTGGGAAATGAAGACCCTGCTGGCGGCGGCCGAGCAGGAAGGCGAGATCCGCCTGCCCAAATCCGACAAGCAGGGACTTGAGATGGCCGCCACCCTGGGGGCGCTGCAACTGGCGCTGGCCGACATGGCGATCGATCTTTCGGCGCTGGACGATGCCCAGCCGGGCGATGAGGACTGGAAGCGTTACCTGGCCGGCGACCGCGCCGTGTTCGCGCGGCGGCTGGCCGATGCCATCGACGATTCGGCCGTGGACCGCATCACCAACCTCTACCGCGATGACAAACGCTTTCACAACGCGGCCGATGCCTATCTGGCGGAGTTTGAAAATTTGCTGGCCCGCGCCCGCGAAGGCGATGGCGGCGGCCTTTTGACCTCAACCCTGCTGTCGGCCGATACCGGTAAGGTTTATCTGACCATCGCGTATGCGTTGGGGCGGCTGTAAGCACCGCAGTTAGGCGCGCTTCAACCGCGCCGCGTAAAAGCCGTCCATGCCGCCGGGAAGGTAACACGGCAGGGTACGCAAATCGCCGTCCGGCGTGATCCAATCGGCGTGATCGAACACTTCGCTTGCCGCGATGGGCAACCTCGAAAATTCCGGGTGACCAGAAAGGAAAGCGGAGATCTGCTCTTCGCCTTCTTCGCGCTCCAGTGAGCACACCGCAAACACCAAGGTGCCGCCCGGCGCCACCAGCCGGGCGCCGCTCTCCAATATCTCATAGGCCGCGCCGGCCGAGACCGTGACGTCGGCGGCGCCCTTGATCCAGGGCAGGTCGGGATGGCGGCGGATGGTGCCGGTGGCGGTGCAGGGGGCATCGATCAGCACAAAAGGCGCGCTGCCTTCAAAGTCCCGCGCATCGGCCAGCACCACCTCGGCTCTCAGTTTGGTGCGCGCCAGATTTTCGCGGATGCGCTCCGCGCGGGCCGGATCAATTTCCACCGACGTGACTTTCTCGCCACGCGCCGCGCGCTGCAGTGTTTTGCCGCCCGGCGCGGCGCAGAGGTCGATCACACTCTGGCCGGCAACGCCGCCCAACAAAAGGGCGGGCAGG
>JAEKMB010000142.1 GCA_019508105.1 Alphaproteobacteria bacterium | reverse complement strand
CATCGAAATGTTGACCTGCGCGGGGGGCGATCCTTCTGATTGCAGCAGCCAGATGGTGCGTTGCGCCAGACCGTCCCGGTACGCTTCAAAGGTGCGTTTGATGCCTTCATCGCCTGACCGGGCCTCGCCCATCCGTTCGAGCAAGCCTGCGGTCAGCGCTTGCAGGCTGCGCAGGTTCAGCGCCCGCACCAAGCCTTGGCGGCTGCCGAAGTGATGCAGGATGGTGGGATGGGAGACGCCGGCGGCACGTGCCACGTCCTGCAGCCGCAAGGCCGCCGGCCCACCTGCCTTCATCGAGGCTTCCGCTGCATCCAGGATCAGGGCCTTGGCATCCTCGGGGCGACGGCGGACACGTTTTTTCTTCTGGGCCAATGGCTTACTCACTATTGACAATATTGTATATAGTAGGCATAAGGGGGCGGGATTTCAAGGACTGTCATAATGTACGCCCTTCTCGCCCATGACACCCGCCTGAAGCCATTTGAAGCAGTGCGCGCGGTGCGCCGCCTGTTTGCCACCGGCGACACCAAAGAAATCTTCGCCATCTTTCGCGCCCTGCGCGGCCGGTCCGGCATCAAGGCCTTTCGCCGCTTCCGGCAAAGTCCCACGGGATCGCTTGTGCTGCGCGAACGCCGCGTGCTGCTCAATGTTCTCAGCGACCGCATCCGCCTGTCGGCCCTGCCGGCCGGCACCATCGGCCGCGCCTATTTCGAGTTCATGGAAGACGAAAAATTGTCGGCGGACGGATTGGTGCAGGCCTCGCAGGACTGGGAACGTGATCCGGTGCCGCCCGACGTGCAGCTGTTTCGCGAACGCATGCGCGATTGCCATGACCTGAACCATACTCTGACCGGCTATGGCCGTGATCCGCTCGGCGAGATCTGCCTGCTGGCTTTCATGTATGCCCATTCGCGCAACCTGGGCGCGGCGCTGATCGTGGTCATGAGCTGGCCCCAATTGCCGCCCGCCGCACGGGCCGCGGTGCGCGAAGCCTGGCAGGGCGGCAAGAAGGCGCGCTGGATGCAGGACATGGACTGGGAAGCCTTGTTGCCGCGGCCGCTGGCAGACGTCCGCCGCGAATGCGGCATCGCCGATCCTGGTCTTTATCGCGCGGCGATCGCGGTATGAAGGATCTGCTGTATTCGGCGCGTGCGGTGCTGGCGGACATGGTGGCGACACTGTTCTTCCTGGCGCTTTATGCCCTCACCCACAGCATCCTATGGGCGGTCGCGGCGGGGCTTGCCCTGGCGCTGGGCCAGATCGGCTGGCAACTGCTGCGCGGCAGGGCGGTGGACGCGCTGCAATGGATCGGGCTGGTGGTGATCGCCTCGCTGGGCAGCGCCACGCTGGTTTCCGGCAATCCCTTGTTCGTGATGCTGAAGCCCAGCTTGATCTATTGCCTGGTGGGCGCGGCGATGCTGAAACGCGGCTGGATGCTGAAATACATGCCGGAACGCGCCCTTGCCAGCGTGAGCGACCTGGCGATTTCCTTCGGCTATGTCTGGGCCGGGCTGATGTTTTTTTCCGCCGCGTTGAATTTTGCGGTGGCGCAGCACACCACTGTCCTGGCCTGGGCCGCCTTCATGGGCATCTATGCCACCGCCAGCAAGATCGCGCTGTTCGCGCTTCAATACGGCACGATGAAGATGATCGGGAAGCGTCGCTATTACGCGCGCCAGAAAGCCTTGATGACGGCCGCCTAGGCGCGGACGATATTGATCTGATGTGCCGCCTGTTCGGCGGATTTCTCCTGGCCGACGAATTCGATGTCGATGCCATCGGCATGATGGCGCGCCACCCGGCCGGCGATCTGCGCGATCAGCACAAACTCGTCGATCGGCGGCTTGACCTCGGTCTTCAGCGACACGCCGCCAACCGAGATGTCCATCACCTCGCAACTCACAATCTGGCCGTCGGCACGGGTATATTTGGCAAAACCCTTGTGATTGGAACGTTCCTGGCGCTGTAGCACGCTGTCATCCACCAGGGTCCTGTTGAGGAACAGGATCAACTGTTCGGCGGTGCGCTCGCGTTTCGAAGGGGTGCAGACAAAGGCGAGGCCGAAGCCGCAGCCGTCGCGGCGCACCACATTGCCTTCGAAACGGCCGAAGCCATCGACGTACAGAATTACCGGCGTGCCGGGGTCGGGAATGATTTCGCAGACAATGGCCGCGCCGCCTGGCGACAGGTCAGAAATGGTGCACGGCCCCTCACGGGCATCGGAGGGGATAAACAGCCGCGCGGGCAGGTCCACCCGCACCCGGCGAAAGCGGCGCCGCTCGGCGCCCGCCTTGCCGACGGTCGGTTCGGCGTCCGTTCCGGACATCGCCAAGCCCTGCATGGGCTCCGCCCAACTGTTAATGTTTCAAAGGCTTCATACCCTCGGCAGGGTCAACAGCAGGTTACCGGCCGGCCGAAGGGGGCGGAAATGGGCCTTTTCCCGCCAAGGACCCCTTTGAGGGGCTTGGGAGGGTCAACCATTTTGAAACAGGGCCTTTTTCGCATCCATCCGCCGCGCTATAGGAAAGACGGGTAAAATTGCGGCACGGAGCAGGGCTGGGGCCCGAAAACACACGCCGCCTGTGGGGACTTGATAATATGCGCTTTCTGACGATTTCTCGCGGCCAATGCCGCCGCTTGACCATGCTTGCCGCTGCCGGCGTTTTGGCCCTTGGCCTGGCTGCCTGTTCCAGCGACGACGCCGAAGATGTCGGCTCCGGCACGCCCTTTACCCAGGCTTTGGCCAAGGACTATGGCGATCTGTCGGCCCAGGCCGCCGCCTTGCCCGCCGAACCGGCCGCGGACACCGGTTTCTTCTCCTCGCTCAACCCCTTTTCGGACAGCGAGAGTTCCAGTGACCTCCTGGCCAAGGCCTTCACCGCCAAGGCCGACCTTGCCAATGGCGGCACCGAGCCGGAAGCCGAAGCCGCGACAGGCCCGGCCCAATCCGCCCTGCGTGCCCGCCTGATCCGGGCCGTGGCCGCCGGCAAGGACCAGTTCCCCGAACAGGCCGCCCGCGCCCAGGCCGATTATGATTGCTGGGTTCTGTACGGCACCGTGCCCAGCGCCGCCGCCGCGTCCCAGGCTTGCAAGACCGCGCTGGATTCTTCCCTGGTGCGGCTGGAAACCGCTTCGCGCCCGGCGCCGCCGCCCCCGCCGCCGGTTGCTCCCGCGCCGGTGCCGACGCCTGCTCCCGCACCCGCGGCCCAGATCAGCAATGATTTCACGGTTTATTTCGACTTCGACTCCTGGACCCTGAAAGCCGAGCAGTTGACGGTGCTGGACTCCGTGATCAGCTCCGCCCGTACCGGCGGCCAGACCAACATCACTATCGTCGGCCATACCGATACCTCGGGATCCTCGGAGTACAACCAGGCCCTGTCGGTCAAGCGCGCCAATGTGGTGGTCG
>JAEKMB010000141.1 GCA_019508105.1 Alphaproteobacteria bacterium | reverse complement strand
CGGCCGATGTCGAAAGCGATGAACAGCTCGATGCCGCCTTCGCGGCCATCAAGAAGGAATGGGGCTCCATCGACTTTCTGGTTCACTCCCTGGCCTTTTCCGATCGCGATGAGCTCAAGGGCCGTTATGTCGACACCTCTCGCGCCAATTTCGCCAGAAGCCTCGATATTTCCTGCTATTCCTTCACCGCGGTGGCCCGGCGGGCGGCATCACTGATGCCCAAAGGCGGCGCGCTGGTCACCCTGTCTTATCTCGGCGCCCAGCGGGTGATGCCCAACTACAATGTCATGGGAATTGCCAAGGCGGCACTGGAAGCCAGTGTGCGCTATCTGGCGGCTGATCTGGGCCGCGACAATATCCGGGTCAATGCCATCTCCGCCGGACCGATGCGCACCCTGGCGGGCGCCGCGGTGGGCGATGCCCGCACTGTGTTCAAGTGGAACAAGGCCCATGCGCCGCTGAAGCGGACCGTGGAACTGAATCATGTTGGCGGAGCGGCATTGTATCTGCTGAGCGATCTGGCAGGCGGTGTCACCGGCGAAATTCATTTCGTCGATTCCGGCTTCAATGTGATCGGCATGCCGCCCACCGCGGACCTCAACGGATGGACTCCGTCCGAGAATGGCCAGGAGATTCCCTAAGCGCGCTTCTTGGCCGCTTCGGCGAAACGCCCTCTTGTCATGGCCCACCGGAGTGTGGGCCATCCAGTTGGGGAGCCTTTCCATCACAAGAAGGAACGCCAGCCCCGTCGGACCAGAGTATCGCTTTCACCTGGGTGGCCCGCATTCGCGGGCCATGACACCGCGGTTAAGCGCGCTTCTTGGCCGCTTCGGCGAAACGCTCAAACAGATAGTGCGAGTCCATCGGACCGGGCGAGGCCTCGGGATGATACTGCACGCTGAACACATCCTTGCCTTCGACCGCGATGCCGCAATTGGTGTCGTCGAACAGCGAGACATGGGTCTCTGACACGCCCTTGGGCAGGCTGTCGCGGTCCACGGTGAAACCGTGGTTCATGGAGACGATCTCGACCTTGCCCGTGGTGAGATCCTTGACCGGATGATTGGCGCCGTGATGGCCCTGCGCCATCTTGCGGGTCTTGGCGCCCAGCGCCAGGCCCAGCATCTGGTGGCCGAGGCAGATGCCGAACACCGGCACGCCGCTATCGATCACCCCCTTGATGGTGGGAATGGCATATTCGCCCGTCGCCGCCGGATCGCCGGGGCCGTTGGACAACAGCACGCCATGCGGCTTGTGACGCATCACCTCTTCGGTGGTGGCGCTGGCCGGCACCACGGTGATGTCGGCGCCCATGCCGGCCAGCAGCCGCAGGATGTTCCGCTTCACGCCATAATCGATCACGGTGACGCGGAAGTTGGGCTTGCCTTCTTTGCTGTAGCCTTCGTTCCAGGCCCAGGGCATCTCGTCCCACTTGTACATCTGCCGCGCCGTGACTTCCTTGGCGAGGTCCAGGCCTTCCAGACCGGCGAACGACTTGGCTTGCGCGATCAGCGCATCGCGGTCGAGGTCCTTGGCATTCGCCACCACGCCATGGGGCATGCCTTTTTCACGGATCATGCTGGTCAAAGCGCGAGTGTCGATGCCCGCCACTGCCGGAATATTGTGCTTCTTCAGCCAGCCATCCAGCGCCAGCAGGCTGCGATAATTGGACGGGCTTTCCGCATCCGCCCGCACCACCAGCCCGCGTATCACCGGCGTAATGGTCTCGATGTCTTCGTCATTGGTGCCGACAATGCCGATATGGGGAAAGGTGAAGGCCACGATCTGGCCGGCATAGGAGGGATCGGACAGGATCTCCTGGTAACCGGTCATGGCGGTGTTGAAGCAGACCTCGCCGATCGCCGAACCCGATGCGCCGAAGCCGGTGCCTTCGAAGAACGTGCCGTCCGCCAGCATCAGGCCTCCCTTGCTGAAGGGGGCGCGCGAAAATGCAGGCGCCGCGGTGGCGGCGTCGGGTTTCGTGGCGTTGCTCATGGAAGGTCCTCGGATTTGCGCGAAAATAGGGAGGACGGCCTCGCGCGTCAACCACAACTAATCCAGCACTTTCAACGGGTTGGAATTATCCACCGATTCCGGATAGGTTCGCGCCCAGTTTTGAGAGAGAGAAAATATGTCCCTGCGCGCCCAGCTCACCGACGCCATGAAAGAGGCGATGAAGGCCAAGGATGCCAAGCGTCTGGCCACCGTGCGCCTGATCTTGGCGGCGCTAAAGGACCGTGACATCGCCGCGCGCAGCGAAACCAGCAAGGAACTGGTGGGGGATGACGACATCCTCACCTTGCTGGCCAAGATGATCAAGCAACGCGAGGAATCCGCCACCGCCTTTGATGCCGGGGGCCGCCCGGAACTGGCCGCCAATGAGCGGGGCGAGATCGAAGTGATCCGCAGTTTCATGCCGGCCCAGATGGATGAGGCCGGGGTGAAGGCGGCGGTGGCCAAGACCATCGCGGAAACGGGTGCCGCCTCGATCAAGGACATGGGCAAGGTGATGGCGGTGCTAAAAGAGCGCTATGCGGGCCAAATGGATTTTTCCAAGGCCAGCGCAGTCACCAAAGATGCGCTCAGCGGAAAATAAAAGTGGCCCATATCCTGATCCTCTACAAGCTGAAGCCGGGCGTGGCGCGCGAGGATTTTGAACACTGGCTGAAGACCAGCAGCGCTCCCACACTGCGCGGGATCACGCGGGTGAAGGACTTTACGGTCTATCGCGTGGAAAAGCGGGTGATGGAAGCGGGCGAACCGTCTGTCGATTATGTGGAATTGTTTGATATTCCCGACATGGCAGGCTTTGTCAGTGAAGACCTTCCCAGTCCGGCGGTGCGCAAGAACATGGAAGAATTTCGCGGGTTTGCGCGGAATCCCGAATATCTGCTGGCGACGGCCCTGAGTTCTTGAGTCGAAGGCACGGGACGTGCTCGCAAGGACATGGCTTGGCTCCGAATTCCAGCCCCGGCCCGCTTTCTGAAAAATCATGCACAGGGCAGGGCGCGGTTCCGCGGCGCCAAAGCCCCGATTTTCTCCCGGAATGGGGCGATTTCCCGTAAAGTGGCGCCATGCGTTATGGCGAAGGATTGCTGGAGGAAATCCGGCGGCGGACCGATCTGGTTGCGCTGGTGGGCCGCCGCGTCAAGCTGGTGCGCAAGGGCCGGGAAATGTGGGGCTGCTGCCCCTTCCACCAGGAAAAATCGCCCAGCTTCAAGGTCTCCAATGAGCGCCGGCTGTACAAATGCTTCGGCTGCGGCAAGGGCGGCGACGCCTTCAAATGGCTGATCGAAACCGAAGGCCTGTCCTTTCCCGAAAGTGTGGAGAAGCTGGCAGCCGAGGCGGGGGTGGAACTCCCCAAATGGTCGCCGGAGGACGAAGCCCGCGAGCAGAAGAAAAAATCGCTC
>JAEKMB010000140.1 GCA_019508105.1 Alphaproteobacteria bacterium | reverse complement strand
TGCAATCGGAAGCATCGCCCCCCGCGCAGGTCAACATTTCCATGTTTGAGGACATTGTGCAGGGCTTGCATGCGCTGCGCCAGCGTCATGCGCGGCCCGGTCACGCTCCCGATATCGAGGATACCCGCGCCGTTGTGCACCTGACCACGCTTGCCGCGTTCGGCGATGCGCTGATCGGGCCGCGCCTGCGCAACGGCGTGAACGAAGACGCGCGGCGCGAACGTTTCATCAAATGGTTCAGCGACCTGCTGGACATGTATTTCGACGCGGCGCGCTGAGCGGTCAGCGAAAATCCGGTCCCACCGCCCAGATCACCAGCGAGCGGCGTATGCCCGATTCAATGGGCGTGACCTGGTGCAGCACATTGGCGGGAAAGGCGACCAGGGTGCCGCGGGCGCGGGGCGCGGTGTCGATCAGGTTGCCGCCGCGCACCTGCAGGTCGCAGCCCTTGTAATCGGAGGCCTCGCTGAGTTGCAGGCTCAAGGTCAGCTTGCGCGGCTCCTGGGCGGGATCGCTGGCGTCGCGGCCATAATCCTTGTGCCAGTCGAAATGGCCGCCTTCGGGTCCGCCATAAAGCGCATATTGCAGCATCGCCAGGCCCGACAAATCGAAGCGGAAGAAGCGGGCGTTCAGTTCCAGCACCGCCTCTTCCAGGCGCCGGTAGACATGCTCGGTCGCGGGGCCGCGCGGCACCCAGGCGACCATGGTCTTTCGGATATTCTCATAGCCGCGGCCCCTCGACAGCTCGGCCTTTTCCAGCGCCAGGCCGTCGCCCAGCCGCACCAGCGCGTCCAGCTCGGCCGTGCTGAATAGGCCGGGCCAGACGACCAGCGCGCCGGATAGAGTAGGTGTCGCCCCCAATGCGCCCCGCATCTGTTGACTGTATCAGTTCTGGATGCCGCGACATATTACGACAGATCAGCAGCACAAGGAACGGAAAGTTTGCACCGCTTGGTCTTCAGAAACGATAGCCCGCCATGGCCATCGCCGTGACATTGGTGTCGGCAATACTGATGGGGCTGGCAGCGGCGCTGCCGAGCAGGCGGGTGACGCCGACATCGGCGCCGGCAAACCAGTGACGGTTGAAACTGTAGATCAGGTTGACGCCGCCGCGCATATCCTTGAAACCGCTCGCCGCATGGAAGCGTGGAAAGCTTGAAGCGGCGGACTGGGCGGCGGTGACGCCGAAATAGGTCTGCATATATTTGTCATCGGCCCAGGTGGCGCGGATATGGGGCATCAGCAGCAGTTTCTTGCCCAGCGGCAGCGGCATTGAAAGGCCCAGGGTCCCTGTCACGCCATGGTTGAGCGATTTGACGGCGGAGACTTCGAAGTTGAACAGGCTCACCCGGGTGGAGGCGAAGACACGAAAGCCCGGTGAAGCTTTTATGGTGCCCAGGCCCCGCAAACGGTCATCGCCGGATTCGAAAATCCCGCCGCTTGAGTGATCCTTGCGGCCGGCCTCGATAGTGAGGCCGCCGCCGAAGCGGAGGTTCTTCAGATGGGCGGCAGCGCTCAGCCCGCCTTCGCCAAGCGAGATCGTGTCGCGCCAGCGCAGGGCGATTACCGGCAAGGGCCGCACAATGCTGCGGTCGCTGCCTTCAAATGTGGGTCTGAGGCCTGCGCCTGCGCCCAGGGTGATATCCCATTCGCGCGGCGCCTCGCGCCGGCGCTCGGCCTGGGCGGGTGCGCCACTGAGCGCGGCCGTGGCCAGGACGATCAGAATGAGGTGCGACTTCACCCCTTAGCGATACAGGCTTTGGCGCAGGCGTGCCATGTATCAGCCCAGATTCTGAATCTGGCTGGAGGCCAGCATCAGCTTGGCGACACTGAGTTCGCCGCTGGCGTCCAAAGTGTTGAGGAAGGCGCGGGTGCGCTCCAGTGCCTCGCCCTGTTTTTTTGCCCAGGCTTCCACCGTGCCGCCGCCGGCCAGCAGCTTGGCGGTGATGCTGCGTTGGGACTGGGAAAGGTCGTCCAGCAAACGGCGCAGCGCCAATCGGTCCCAATGTTCGGGCGGCGCATAGCGGTTCGCCAGGCTGCGCAGGCGGTCCAAGCCCAGGGTTTCGCCGAGCTGGAAAAATACCGGCGCCACCTTGTCCGGCGGCATGCTCGTCTCATGCGCCAACAGCGCCACGTCCAGCGCCGCCGCCAGCGGGTTCAAAAGCACCATGTCGCGCGCCAGATCCTGTGGCACGCCAAAGCCGGTCAACTCGGTGATGCCAGCCTGGTCCGCTTCCGTCATCTGGTAATTCTCGCGCAACGCTTCCACCCCGGCACGATATTGCGCCACGGTGTCGGCGATAGGGGCATCGCCCGGCACATGCGCCAGGAACCAGCCCGTGGCGCGGCGGAACTGATCGGCGACGCCGGAATAAAGCCCGGTCTGCACCGCGGCATCCACTTTCAAATCCAGCGCGTCAATGCGCGTCTTCAGCGCCGACAGGCCGAAGGCGCCGTCGCTGAGGACAAAGCCGCGCGCAACCTGCGCCGAGGACAGGCCGGTGACCTCGCGGGTGCGCAGCACAAAGACCGGACCGGCCAGGTTGACGATGGTGTTGATCAGCACGGTGCTGACAATCTCGCGCCTGAGGCGGTGGCGGCCGGGCTCCTCGGGGAAGGCCGCGACGGCGGCGGGCGGGAAATAGCCCGCCAGCAGGGATTCAAAGGCCGGATCGTCGGGCAAGCCGCTGGCCAATACTTCGGCGTCCAGGTCCAGCTTGGCATAGGCAAGCAGCACCGCCAGCTCGGGCCGGGTCAGACCCTTGCCGTCATGTGCCAGGGTGCTGAGCGCCGCATCGCCGGGCAGGAATTCCACCCCGCGGTCCAGCTTGCCGCGGGACTCAAGGTCGCGCATCAAGCGGCCTTGCGCATCCAGATCGCGCGTGCCCCGCTGCTCGGCCACCGATAGCGCCAAAGTCTGGTTGTAATTGTCGGCCAGCACATGCGCCGCCACGTCGTCGGTCATGGAGGCGAGCAGGGCATTGCGCTGGTCCTGGCTGAGTTCGCCGCGCATCACCGGCCCGCCCAAGAGAATTTTCAAATTCACTTCATGGTCGGACGTGTCAACGCCGGCGCTGTTGTCCACCGCATCGGTGTCGATGCGCACCCCGGCGCGCGCCGCCTCGATGCGGCCCAGTTGGGTGACGCCCAGATTGGCGCCTTCACCCACCACCTTGGCGCGCAGCTCCGCGCCATTGACCCGCACCGCATCATTGGCGCGGTCGCCGGCCTCCAGATGGGATTGCGACGAAGCCTTGATGTAAGTGCCGATGCCGCCGAACCACAACAAATCGGTCCGGGCTTTCAGCAGTGCATGGATCAAGTCGGGCGGCGAAAGACTGGCGGCATCGCTGCCGATCAACGCCTGGACCTCGGGCGAGAGGGGGATTTCCTTCAGGGTGCGGGGGAATATCC
>JAEKMB010000139.1 GCA_019508105.1 Alphaproteobacteria bacterium | reverse complement strand
AGCTTCTGCCCATCAAAGCGAAAGCTGGGCGGCAGCTGCCACAGGATCGGACCCAGCTTCGGTCCCAGGGCCAGAACACCCGAGGCAAAGAAATTGGCCAGCGGCGTTTCCACATCCTTGAGGCGCTTCATATGGGTGATGAAACGGGCGCCTTTCACCGCAAAGACGAAATCATCGGGCGTGACATCGCGCCAGCAGCGGAAACTGGCCGGGCTTTGCAGGGAATAAAAGGTGCCGTTGATCTCGATGCTGGAGAATTGCCGCGCCGCAAAGGCCAGTTCGTCTTTCTGACGCAGGTCTGCAGGGTAGAACTTTCCTCGCCAGGGGGCATAGCGCCAGCCGGAAATCCCGATACGGATGCCCGCCATTTTTCAACTGCCTTCGGCGCGCAGGGCCGCGCCGAACACGGCGATGCAAACGCCTTCCAGCGCGTCGAAGGAAGCGGGCGGCAGCACGGCGAAGGTGGAACGGAGCATGGCATCACGACAAAGGCAGCGGGCACCAACGCCACGCTTGGGCGCTGAGTTCCTCAGGAACGGAAATTGCGGAAGGTCACCGAATAGCGCAGCGCATCCACCGGCGGGATGGAATGCTCCCATTCCTCTCGCGCCGCACCGCGCAACAGATAGCCCGAGCGCGGCGTCACCTCCACCGCCATCCGCTCCCATCCCTCGCCGCGGCGGCGGCGAAAGCGCAGCCGGCAGGGCGCCAGGAAAGACAGCGCCACGACATCCTGGAATATCGGCTTGTCGCGGTGCCAGCCGATGCCGGCGCCGGGGGCATATTCGGTGACCAACCCATGCTGGAAATCCGGGGCGGGAATGTGGCTGAACCGCGCCGCGACCTGTTTCAAAGGTCCCAGAAAATCCGGCATGGGCTCGGACTCGCGCAGCTTGCGGCCGGAATAATCATAGCGCCAGCCATAGGAGACGATACGGCGATTGCCCAGATGGCCATGAAATTCAAACGGCCTGAGCGGCAAGGTCGCGAACAGCGCGGCAAAGCGGCTTTCTTCCTCGGGCGAAAACAGGTTTTCCCCAAAGGCAAAGCCCGGCGGCCCTTGCGCGAACAGCGAAAGCTGCCCCATCAACTGGGCGGCGCCGCCATGGCGAGCATTTCGGCATGCCGGGCGATCTCCGTGCAGCGCGCCGCGCAATCCCGGCACGCTCGCACGCAATCCTCCATCCCGCCAAGTTTTTCGCAATCCTCGCCGCAGGTGCGGCAGATCTGGGCGCACAGCGCCGCGATGGCGTTGTGGAACTGGCTCTTGCGTCCCAAGGCATCGGCCGTCAGGGCGCAAAAAGCGGCGCAGTCCAGCATCAGCCGCAAATGCTGGGGGCGGCCATGTTCGCCGCCCTTCTCCAGGCAATAGGTCAAGGCCATACTGTGACAGGTCGCGTGACAGGACTGCAGCGCCGCAATCGCTTCCTGGGCCTGGCGGCTCAACTGGTTCATCAGGCGGAGGCGCGCTGTTCCGGAGGCGGCGCCTTCATGGTGAGGGTGACAGGCTTGGGCAATCCCCTCTCCTCGAATTGGGCCATCAGCTCTTCCTTGCGGGCCGCTAGCTGCTCGCCCAGCGCGTCCAGGTCGAGCTCGTTCTGGCGCGCGCTGGTGAAGATGCCGCCGCGCTTTTCCTCTTCCTTGACATGGTGCTTGATCTCCTCGGACAGCACCTTGACTTTGGCGTCATAGAATTCGTCGTCCGGCGAGCCCTGATCCAGCTCGGCGATCAGCGCCTTGGCACCGTCATGCTCGACATTGGCCTCGTCCATCATGTCGCTTTCCGCCCCGGCCTCGCGGCAGGCGGGATAGAAGATTTCTTCCTCGAGCATGGTGTGGATCGTCAGTTCCATGCAGATCTGCTTGGCAATATCGGCCTTCTTGGAGCGCGCGCTTTCGTACTTTTCAAACAGCGCTTCGACCTTGCGATGGTCGGCCTTCAACAGCGTGATGGCGTCCTGTTTTTTATTCGGCATGGAGATTTCCCCGAACGGTTGCAGCAGGACAACGCCCGGCCATAGCGGCGGTTCCGACCCCCCGGACCGCTAGCCGGGCGGCGCCTTCGATTGCTGAGTGGCAATCTTCACCGCTCAGCCGGCCGTCCAGGCAAGGTTGTAGTGGCCGTCTGCCTGTTCGACGCACACCACCACATCATCACCCCGGGCATGGGCGTGCTGCGCCTCCTGGATGGCAAAATCGATGGCCTCGCCCTGGTTGTGGCGATGCCCGATGATCCGACCCTCGCTGTCCACAATGTCCCAGCGGCCAGGGCCCCGATCGACATGGAAGGCATGCTCGGAGCATTTTGCGGCCGTCATCAGCGGCCCTTGAGCGCCCTGGTGACCTTCTTGCGGCTATTGCCCACCTTCTTTACCGCCTTGCGCACTGCGCCCGCAGATTTGCCGCTCTTCCTGGCGGCATAGGCGACTTCGTAATCCTGTCCGCCGGCAACCTTGGCGCGGTCCTGGGCGCGGCCACGGGTTGAGCGTTTCGTCTTTTTGGCAGCCATAGGCTCCTCCTGGGTTGTCCTGACACAACCCATGCCGGACTCCCTGGGTTCCCGGGGGGGGCATACCAATCAGGCCGTTGGGCTAAAGTACCGTCATGCGCTGGACCCGGATCACCAATTGTTCCTGGCCCAGCGCCTTTTCCAGCCGGCGGCGAAACCCCTTCCACCACTTCGCGTCCAACCGGGGCACCATGACTTCCACCACCACGATATCGTCGCGCATCTTGCGCCGCCCCCGCGCCCAGATCCCTTGCGCCGGGGCGCGGCCATAGGCCGTCAGACCGCCAAATCTTTCGGTGAGAACATCCTGGATGCCGGTGAAAATCGCATCAGGGAATTTGCGCCCGTTATTGTCCCGCAAGGGCAGCAGGATCTGCACCAGGAAAGACTGAGGCTGAATCACGGGTGGCATTTCCTCGGCAAGGCAGTTCGCTGGTGGATTAACGCGCTGCCAATGGTCCAGAACGTACCAAAAAGCTCTGTCCGTTTCGGACAGAGTTGGTCTACCCCCCTCTTAACAAAAGACAATGCGAATAGTTTACTCTCTCTACCTCAGAGGCCGCGAAAAAGGGGCAGGCCGCGTGCCAAAATATTTCTTCGACATTGATGACGGTGAGCATCACAGCCAGGACAGCGAAGGTACCGAGCTGTCCGACCACGCCGCCGCCCGGCGCGAGGCCATCTCAGTCCTGCCCGACATGGCGCGCGAGGAATTGCCGGACGGCAACCACCGGGAATTTTCCTGCAGCCTGCCACTGCGCCACCAGGAATATAGCCGCGGCCAGGTGATCGTGCCGCAAGGCGCCGTGGTCGAGGAAAGCGCCCTGCTGGTGAGCGGTCTTAGCTACCGCTACAAGATGCTGCCCGATGGCCTGCGCCAGATCGTGGCGCTGCAGGTGCCCGGCGACTTCACCGATCTGCACAGCTTTGTCCTCAAGCCCCTGGACCATGCCATCGCCGCGGCGTCGCCGACCCGCATCGCCAAGGTGCCGCACAATGCGATTGCCCAGATGCTTAAAGACCATCCCGAACTGGCGCGCTGGCTGATGTGGGACATGGCACTGGATGGCGCCATCAGCCGGGAGTGGCTGGCCGCCATCGGCCGGCGCTCAGCCTATCAGCAGCTGGCGCATCTGTTCTGCGAGCTTTATTTCCGCATGGAATGGGCCGGACAGGTCAAGGAGCAGAGTTACGAGCTGGCGCTCAACCAGGCGGAGCTGGGCGATGTTTGCGGCCTTTCCACCGTGCATGTGAATCGCTCGCTGCAGGCGCTGCGCCGCAACAATCTGATCGTGCTGGAAAACCACCGTCTTTTCATTCCCGACATCGACGCACTGGTGCGTGTTGCGTCTTTCGATGCCGGTTATTTGCACGATCTGCTTCGCAATCGCGCAAACGCCGCTTAGCGGCGCACTATTTTTCTGGATGGATAACAAATGCAACAGCCGCAACCATGCGGCAGCCTTACCACTGTGCGTGGAGGCCAGATGAAACAGTACCGGATTTATTC
>JAEKMB010000138.1 GCA_019508105.1 Alphaproteobacteria bacterium | reverse complement strand
GCGGGGACGATCCACCACGCCGAACAGCGGCGGGCCGATCTTGACGGCCTTGCCGGCGGAAAGATCGTGGCAGGCTTCGCACTTGGCGGAGGTCGCCTTGCCCGCGGCGGCATCGGCCTTGGCCAGCACCGTGCCCCAGTCGGGCATGGCTTCCTCGGCGGGCGCGGCAGCGCCGCCGCCGGCCGGAGTCTCGACCACGCCTTCCACGACATAGCCGGGCTTGGCCGGCTTTTCGGGCTCATAGATATTCTCGGCCACGACGCGAACGACGAAGATGAAGATCGCGGTGCCCAGTACCGCACCGATGATCTTGTTCCACTCGAAGGAATCCATGGCTCTCCCCAAAGCCGGGTGGGCCCCGGCAAATACGGGGCGACATTACCCGCCGCCGCCCCCGCGTCATTGCGGCGAAGCGTCGCATAAATTGTAGGTGGTAGCTGGCCTTAGCGCCATTCCCGGCCTAAAGAGGCAGCGCTTGAGGACCGTCATGAACCCTGTCCTGCTGATCCCCGCCCGAATGGCCTCGCTGCGGCTGCCGGGCAAGCCGCTGGCCGATATTGCGGGCCAGGCCATGATCGTGCGGGTCTGGGCCCGCGCCATGGCGGCCGGGCTGGGACCGGTGGTGGTGGCGGCCGGCGAGGCCGAGATTGTCGCTTGTGTGGAAAAGGCCGGGGGACGGGCGGTGCTGACCGATCCGAACCTGCCTTCAGGCTCGGACCGGATCTGGGCGGCCCTCAAAGCCATCGACCCCAAGGGCCAGCATGATGTGGTGGTCAACCTGCAAGGCGACTTGCCGGCCCTGGACCCCGGCCAGCTGCGATGCGTGGTGGAGGCGCTGGCCAAATCGGGGGCCGACATCGCCACCCTGGCCGCGCCCATCGACAATGTGGCGGATGAGGCCAACCCCGCGGTGGTCAAGGCGGTGGTGGCCTGGGACGCCGGTGAGCGGCTGGGCCGGGCGCTGTATTTCACGCGCAGCCCCGCGCCATCCGGTGAAGGCACGCTCTATCATCATGTCGGGCTTTACGCTTATGCCAGGGATGCGCTGGAAAGCTTTGTCGCCCTGCCGCCATCGCCGCTGGAACGCCGCGAGAAGCTGGAGCAGCTTCGGGCGCTGGAAGCGGGCATGAGCATTGCGGTCGCGCGTGTGGACGAAGCGCCCTTGTCTGTCGATACTCCCGCCGATTTGGAACGGGCCCGAAAGCTGTTGTCGTGATCAAGACCATTTCCAACGCCAGGCGTGTCGCTTTCCAGGGCGAACCGGGCGCCTATGCCAATCTCGCCGCGCGCGAGGCGGTGCCGCACGCCACGGCTATCCCCAAGCCAACCTTCGAAGACGCCATCGAGGCGGCGAAATCCGGCGACACCGACCTGGTGATCATTCCGGTGGAAAATTCACTGATCGGCCGCATCGCCGATATCCATCACCTGTTGCCGGAATCGGGCTTGCATATCGTGGGCGAGCATTTCCTGCCCATCCGTCACCAGTTGCTGGGGCTGAAAGACGCCAGGCTGGAAGACATCAAAAGCGTCTATAGCCAGGCGCCGGCGCTGGCCCAATGCCGTATTCTGCTGCGGGGCCGCAACTGGATCGTGCACAACTGGTACGACACGGCGGGGTCGGCCAAGCATATCACCGAACTGGGCGACAGAAGCGTGGCGGCCATCGCCTCCACTTTGGCGGCGGAATTTTATGGCCTGAAGATTCTGCAGGCCGATGTCGAGGACGAGCATCACAACGCCACCCGCTTTCTGATCATGTCGCGCCAGGCCGAGCGCGCGCCCAGCAATGGCAAGGTGGTCACCAGCTTCATCTTCCAGGTGAAGAACGCGCCCGCCGCGCTGTACAAGGCGCTGGGCGCCTTCGCCACCAATGGCGTGAACATGACCAAGCTGGAAAGCTACCAGCTGGGCGGCTCGTTCAACGCCACCCAATTCTATGCCGACATCCAGGGCCATCCCGAGGAACCGCATGTGGCGCGGGCGCTGGAAGAGCTGGCGTTCCAGACGGCCAAGATGACGGTGATGGGTGTTTACCCAGCGCATCCCTTCCGCGAAGACATGCCCTAGGCGCGGTCCTTTTGCGT
This sequence comes from Alphaproteobacteria bacterium, assembly GCA_019508105.1. Taxonomy (GTDB): domain Bacteria; phylum Pseudomonadota; class Alphaproteobacteria; order Micropepsales; family Micropepsaceae; genus Rhizomicrobium. Next base: position 1,339 of record JAEKMB010000138.1, on the reverse strand, counting down.
CCTGAGTGCGTCGCTCGTCGCTCATGGGCTCAAGTGCCCACATCGCTCCTCGCCTGCTCAGTCCGCAAAATTCCTCGCGCCTAGCGTACACGTAAGTCGGACTACTTTGATGCCCAGTCCCGGATCAGGTAGTGGGCGATGGCGATGGTGACCGGCAGTTTCATCTCGTCCTCGATGCCGCCCGCCAGCCGGGTGCGCACCTCATCCTTGCTCAGCCAGCGCGCATCCTCGATCTCGTTGCGGTCGATCCTGAAATCGCGGCTCAGGGCCTCAGCATAACATCCCAGCATCAGGGAGGAGGGAAACGGCCAGGGCTGGGCGGCATGATAGGTGACGACGCCGGTTTCAAGATTCACTTCCTCGCGTAGTTCACGGCGCACCGCTTCTTCCATGCTTTCGCCCGGCTCCACAAAACCGGCAAAGGCGGAATAAAGCTGGGAGGGAAAACGCTGATTGCGGCCCACCAGGCATTCATTGCCAAAAATGGGCAGCATGATCACCACCGGGTCCGTGCGGGGAAAATGCTCGGCGCCGCAGGCCGAACAAAGCCGGCGATAGCCGCCGTCGCACAGCACCGTGACGCTTGCGCAATTGGGGCAAAAGCCGTGGCGCTTGTGCCAGTCCAGCAGCGCCTTGGCCTGGCCGGCAATGGCGGTGTCGCGCCCTGGCAGGAAAAAAGCGCCGGCGCGCATCTCCTGAAAAGCCCCTTCGCCCAGCTCCGGCTCGCTTTCGCCCGGCAAGTCCACCGCGAACAAGGGCTGGGTGTCGTCCAGCCCTAGAAAAACGCAGGACCGGCCCTCCCATTCGGAGCGCCAGGGCAGGAATTTCACACGGTCTTCCGCAATGAACGGCCGGTTCTGCCAGAAGGGCAAATAAAGCCCGGCTGCGGCTTTCGCCTGCAGCCAGGCGGAATCGCTGCGCCGCTCGCTGGCGCGGTCCAGGGGATTGCCGGAAAAGGGGATCGGACTCATTTGCGGGTCTTACGGCTTAAAGCCCTGCAACAAAACCTGCAATTCCCAATACGGGACAAATCTCTTAAGTCCCGTTTTACACTGCTCGCATTAAAAACTGGGGCATGATCCGTGTCCTGGGCTGCATATTCCAGCAACATGACCTGCGGCTTGTCGTCGTAGCGGCTTGGCTGTGCGCGCTCGCCTGCGCCACGGCGCTTTCCATGATTTCGCGGGCCCGCGCCACAGAAGGTCGCGCACGGATGACCTGGCTGACAGGCGCCGGCGCGGTTGCCGGTTGCGGCATCTGGGGAACGCATTTTGTCGCCATGCTGGCCTACCACGCCGGCTTTCCCACCGCGTTTGCGCCCGGTCTCACCATCCTGTCG
>JAEKMB010000137.1 GCA_019508105.1 Alphaproteobacteria bacterium | reverse complement strand
ATCTATAAATATCTGCCCAACGACACCGACCTGACGCCCATGCTGGCGACCGGCGCGCCGGCCTATAATTTCGCCTTTATCGGAAACGTCGCGCAGTATCACACCCCGCTGGACCGGCGCCAGAATATCTATCCGCGCAGCCTCCAACAGCAAGGTGAGGCGGCGCTGGAACTCGCGGACGTGCTGGCGCGAACCGATCTGGAGACACGGAGCGGGCCGGATGCCATTTACCTGGATGTGACCGGACGCTGGCTGCCGCGGCTGCCGGCTGGATGGGCACTGCCGCTGGCCATCGCCGCCTTTGTGATGATCGCGCTGGCAGGATTCTTGACGCGGCGTGAGCGGCGCGTCCTGCCGCGCGCCTTTCTGCCGGCCTTGCTGGCACCGGTGCTGCTGGTAGGCGGCGCGCTGGGCATGGGGTATGTGCTGCACGGCTTGGCGGCTTGGATCAGCGGCCAGCCAGACCCTTCCATCGCCCATCCGCTTGCCTTGCGCCTGTCGTTGGCGTTTGGCGTCTTCGCCATCGCCTTGCTGGCGGCGCGCGGGGCCGGCGCGATGGCCTGCTGGCTATGGTTTGCGGCGCTGAGTGTTGCCTGCGCCATTTTTGCGCCGGGGCTGACGCCTTACTTCCTGTTTCCGGCACTGGTGGCCGCGCCGCTGCTGCTGGTGACGGCCCGCGGCGGACGGGGCATTGCCCTGTTCCTGGCGGCGTTGGCGGCGCTGATTGTGTGGATCGGCCTGAACGCCAGCGGCGAACAGATCATGGGCCTGAAGATGCATCCTTTGTTTACGCTCAGCGCTGCTTTCGGCTTGCTGGGGCTGCTGCCCTTGCTGGCGCGCGCCAAGGGCTGGGGTCTGTCTTTTGCGCTGTCGCTGTTGCTGGCGTTGGCGCTGGCTGTGGTGGCGGGATTGGAGCCGTCCTTCAGCGCGGCGGCGCCGCAGCGGCTAAACATCGTCTATGCCGAACAATCGGGGAAGGCGTCCTGGATCACCAGTCCGGTGACCCATCTGCCCGATAGCTTGCGCGCGACGGCTCATTTCACCGACACACCGCAATCCGGTGTCGCCTATGGCTATGCCGCCCCGGCCGGCGCGGCGCGCTTTGCGGCGCCGTCCGCGACCGTCACGCGCAAGGGCGATGACGTGCGCCTGGAATTGAACGCCCCGGGCGAAGCCGTCCGGCTGGACGTGCCGGGAAGCGCGCGGCTGCAAGCGGTGGCGGTGAATGGCGCGGACACCCAGGCCAATGGACGCGGCACCACGATCTTCTGCATCACACCCGATTGCGCCCAGGCGCGCATCACCTTGCAGCTGGCATCGCCGGATGCGGTGAGTCTGACCTTGGTGGCGCTTCGCCGCGGCCTGCCCCCGGACGGAAAGAAACTGCAGGCTGCCCGTCCGGCTGATGCGGTGCCTTCGCAAGGCGGAGACCAGACAATGGTCGCGGCGACTATTGCGGTACCGGCGCGGTAGAACGCCAAAGCAGCCACAACGATCCCGGCGTGCAAATATAGTCTGATAGGACCGCCATTATCGGTTCCAACCCGACCTCCTGGGCGTTAGCGGCTGAGATGGAGGTCCCCATGCTCAGATTCTCGTCTGTATTGCTGGCAGCCGGGCTGCTGGTTCTGGCCGTACCGGCTCGCGCCGCGGACCAGCCTTCCGATGACACGCGCAAGACCGACACCGTCAAGGATGCCGCCGACGCCGCGAAATCCCAGGAGGACGACAATACCCTCAGCATCATTGTCATCGAGCATAGTCCGCAGGCGGTGCCCAATCCCTATGGCAATCCGGGGCCGCGCCTGATGAGCGATGCCTGGGCGGTGCGGACCTAGACGTCGACGACTTCTGCCGCAAATTCTGCAGGAGCGAAGGCGCGAGCCGGAGTGACCACAAATAAAAACCGCAGGCTGGCCACCTAGACGTCGACTACCTCTGCCGCAAATTCTGCGTTCTCCTGAATAAACTGGAATCGCAGTTCGGGCTTCTTGCCCATCAGCCGTTCGAACATGTGTTCGGTCTGCCGGGCCTCGTCCTTGGGGATATGGACCTGCAGCAAGGTGCGATGCCCCGGCCGCATGGTGGTTTCCTTGAGCTGCGCCGGCATCATCTCGCCCAGGCCCTTGAAGCGCGACACCTCCACCTTGGCTCCGGCGCGGAATTCCTTTTTCAGGATGCGTTCGCGGTCGGCATCATCACGGGCATAAATGGTCTTACCGCCCTGGGTGAGACGATAGAGCGGCGGCATGGCCAGATACAGCTTGCCGTCCTCGATCAGGCCCGGCATCTCGCGATAAAAGAATGTCAGCAGCAGGGATGCGATATGGGCGCCGTCGACATCGGCATCGGTCATGATGATGATGCGGTCATAGCGCAGGTCGCCGGCGCTGTATTTGGATCCGGTGCCGCAGCCCAGCGCCTGCACCAGGTCTGACAGTTCCTGGTTCTGCTGCAGCTTGCCGGCTGCCGCGCTGGCCACGTTCAGGATCTTGCCACGCAGCGGCAGGATGGCCTGGGTGGCGCGGTCGCGCGCCTGCTTGGCGCTGCCGCCGGCGCTGTCGCCTTCGACCAGGAAAATCTCGGTGCCCTCCGCCGCGCCCTTGGAGCAATCCGCCAGCTTGCCCGGCAGGCGCAGCTTGCGGGTGGCCGACTGGCGCTTGGTTTCCTTTTCCTGCCGTTTCTTCAGCCGGTCTTCGGCGCAGTCGATCACGAAGTCCAGCAGCCTGTCGGCTTCCGCCGGGCTTTCCGCCAGCCAATGGTCGAAATGATCGCGCACCACATTTTCCACCAGGCGCTGGGCATCCGGAGATGACAGCTTGTCCTTGGTCTGGCCCTGGAATTCCGGCTCGCGGATGAAGATCGACAGCACGGCACAGGCCGCGTCCATCACATCATCGGCGGTGATCAGCGCCGTCTTGCGGTTGCCCGCCCGCTCGCCATGCGCCCGCAGCGCCTTGGTGAGAGCGTTGCGCAGGCCCTGTTCATGGGTGCCGCCCTGCAAGGTGGGAATGGTGTTGCAATAGGAGCGGGTGAAGGGATCGCGAGACGGCGCCCAGGTCACGGCCCATTCCACGGCGCCGCGGGAGTCGTTTTCCTTGGCCTTGTTTTCGGTGCGGCCGGAGAAATCGCGCGGCGTCACGGTGGGTGCCTTGCCGATCTCGCTCTTGAGGAAGTCCAGCAACCCGCCGGGGAATTTCAGCACATCCTCGGCCGGGGTCTCGTCGGCGATCAGCGAGGGATCGCAGGACCAGCGGATTTCCACGCCGCGGAACAGATAGGCCTTGGACTTGGCCATGCGGTGCAGCCGCGCCGGCGAGAACTGGGCCTCGCCGAAGATCTTTTGGTCAGGCTTGAAGGTAACGATGGTGCCGCGGCGGTTGACCGCGCCCAGATCCTTGAGCTTGCCCACGGCATGGCCGCGCTCGAAGCG
>JAEKMB010000136.1 GCA_019508105.1 Alphaproteobacteria bacterium | reverse complement strand
GTTCCAGCGCCCGCACCATGTCGTGGTTGGCATCGTTCTGGAGCGGGACGGCGGTTGCTCCACCGATATGGGAAAAGCCTTCGCCGCCGCCGCAGTGGCCCATGCCGGGCAGGAGGAAGAAGCGGAAGAACGCGTCCGCTCTGGCCTGGCCATAGCGCGCCACGATGCGGGTGTAGAAATCCATGTCCATCATCGGGGTGATGGTGGAATCCGCCCAGCCCTGGAAGAGGATGAACTTGCCGTGGCGGGCGCGGAAGGCGTCCAGGTTCGGCGTCTGGTCGTAAACCGCGCTCAGGCTCTTGCCGGCCACCTTTGTCACCAGCGCCCGCTCGGTATCCTTGTCGAAGTCGAAATTTACATTCTTGAAGCCGGGATCCTGGAACACGGCCTGGCGCCAGAAATCCCAGCTTGAGCCGCCCGGCGTGGCGCCGCCGCTCTGGCTGAACCAGCCCAGTTCGCTGCCGCGCACCTGGCCGGGCATCAATTGCGTGCCGTCGGATTTCTTCGCGCCGGCATAGATGTGGCGCGCCGCTGCCACCTGCACGGGCGTCAGACATTCGCTTTTTTGTGTGTCGCTGCATTGGAATTGCGCCGGGTCGGCGGTGCAGCGGCGCGGGTCGGCGATCAGGCCATCTTCCAACCCGTCCAGCTTGTCGCAAGCCTTGATCATGCCCCGATGCAGGATCACGACACTCTGGGGCGTCAAGGCGGTGGGGTCCTTCAGCGCCGGCTGGGCGTTCCAGGTATGGCCCAGCATCAGTGCGGTCCATTTGTACGGCGCCGCGCCACCGACCATGCCGTCATAATCGGCCGGAAAGCGCGTCGCTTCCATGATGGCGTGATGGCTGCCGGCCGAGCAGGAGATGAAATAATTCCTGGCCGGCGGCTTGCCGTAATAGGCGGCGATGGTCTTCTTGGCCGCGATGGTGGAGAGGTGCAGCGCTCGCCAGGCCCAGTCCACCATTTTCTCGGGATGCTTGTAGGCCCAGCTCAGGCCATAGCCGTTTTGGTCCAGATGGCCATTGTCGGTGGACATGGTGGCATAGCCGGTCGCGAGCGCATCGCGCATCGGGCCGGGCGAGATGGCGCCGGCGCTGCCGCCTGAGCCTTCGCCGCGGAAATTGCCGTTCCAGGCGCTTGCCGGCGGCAGCCAGACTTCAAAGCCCATATGGGAATCGCTGGTGGGCGTGGCGACACCGATGGCGCGGCAGAAGGGGACCGCAACTTTGGTGGTGCCCACCGTACCGCCTTCGGGGAGAAATTCGGCGCTCTCGATTTTGGTGTTGGGCGCGATGGTGCGGCCTGCCAGCGCGGCGCAGCTTGCGGCATCGTCATGGGGTTTGGCATGAACATTGATGGCGATTGCGGGCAACAGGACCGCCACCGACAGCGCAAGATTTCGCATGGCGTTTCCCCTTGTTATTTTGGGGAACTGTCCAACGGGGGGCGGCAAGGGTCAAGCGGCGCCGACGCGCGGCTTTCACCTGATGACGAGGTCAGGAGGGCGGCGGGGAGTGCAGATAGCTCTGCACCAGCGATCCGGCGACCAGGCGCCAGCCGTCCACCAGGACAAAGAAAATCAGCTTGAAGGGCAGCGAGATGATCACCGGCGGCAGCATCATCATGCCCATGCTCATCAGGATCGAGGCCACCGCCATGTCGATGATCAGGAACGGCACAAAGATCAGAAAGCCGATCTCAAAAGCGCGCTTCAGTTCGCTGAGCATGAAGGCCGGGGCGAGGGTGGTCACCGCGACCTGGGCGGGATCGTTGGTGATCTTCTGCTTGGCCATGTCGGCAAACAGCTTGAGGTCGGCGCCGCGCACATGCGCCAGCATGAACTTCTTCATCGGCACCAAGGCCTGGGTAAAGCCCTGCTCGGTGGTGACGGTGTTGTTCATCATCGGTTGGATGCCCTGGTGGTAGGCGTCCGTCAGGGTCGGGGTCATCACGAACAAAGTGAGGAACATGGCCAGCGACACGATCACGCTGTTGGGCGGAGCCTGTTGCAGGCCCAGCGCCGTGCGCAGCAAGGACAGCACCACTACGATGCGCACAAAGCTGGTCATCATGATGATGATGCTGGGCGCGATGGACAGTACCGTGATCAGGGCCACGATCTGCAGCATGCGGTCTGTGAACAAGCCGCTGCCGTTCAGGTCGATGGAAAGCCCGCCATTGGTGGCGGCGGCCGCGGCGGCGGGCGCATTGGCCGCCGCCATTTTCAGTGGCGCCGCCAAAGCGGCATGCGGCGTGGCGAGCGCCAGCAGAATGAGGAAGGGCAGAAGGCGCTTGAGCCAGGTCACGAGGCGCTCGCGATGTTGGACGAGGGCTTGGCGGTGATGCCGCTTTCGATTACCGAGGTGCCGTCGGGACTGGAGAGAACCAGATGCTCGATATTGTCGCGGCGCACGATGAACAGGCGCTGGCGCGGGCCCACCATCAATGTCTCGACGATGGCAAGACGCTTGTGGCTGGCCGCCTTGGTGACGCCGGGCACGCCGAAGCGGCGCGCCAGAAGGCCGGCGCCGCCGACCATGGCCAGCACCAGGAGAAGAGCGCCGAAGTAACGCAGCAGATCGATGAATTCCATGCTCTGATATTTTCTCGCGTTTCGCCGAGGTCAAACCGACAACGGCATTCGACACGAGCGCTTGTTCGTCGAAACGCTCGGGGGGAGTTAACAGCGATCAACCTTAATCGCGGGTTAAGGCGCGGCACTTCCTGCCCGGCAAAAAATGCGCGGTGTTAAGTCGTGCTTAAGCATGACGGGCGCACCCTGACAGTGAATTGAAGGCTAACAAAAGGTTACCGCGATGAACCTGCCGGACGTCCCTCTGCTGTCGATGCTGCGCGAGCGCATGACCTGGCTCAACCAGCGTCAGGATCTTTTGTCCCAGAACGTCGCCAATGCCGACACCCCCGGCTATGTGGCCAAGGATCTCAAGGCGCTGGATTTTGAAAGGGCGCTGCGTGAGACCGGCTCGGGCGCCGGCATGCTGGTCACCAATTCGCGCCACATCTCGCTGGGAACCAGCCATGCCGGCAAGTTCGAGCAGCATGACACCCCCGACCAGGAAGCCAATCCCAACGGCAATGCCGTGTCGCTGGAAATGGAAATGATCAAGGTGTCGGACACCCAGGCCCAGTTCCAGGCCGCCGCCAATCTTTATGCCAAGGCCATGACGCTGATGAAGACAGCGATCGGGCATTAGAAGCGTCGGCGAGAGCCGGAGCGACCAAGTTAAGGAGAAAGACGATGGACTTTTCAAAATCCATGAGTGTTGCCGCCTCCGGCATGCGCGCCCAGTCCGAGCGCATGAAAATCATCGCGGAGAATATCGCCAACGCCAATTCCACCTCGCCGGTGAAAGGCGGCGATCCTTATCGTCGCAAGATCGCCACCGTGACGCCCAGCTTCGACCGCGAGCTGGATGCCACCCTGGTCGCGTCC
>JAEKMB010000135.1 GCA_019508105.1 Alphaproteobacteria bacterium | reverse complement strand
GTCACGGGCCTGTCCAAGGAAGCTGGGATTGTCGGCGTGGCCGGCGTGATCGCCGTGGCTGGCGGCGGCGATGCGGATGGCTTGAAAGCCAAACTCAACGCCTTGCATGGCGACATCAGCGGCGTGATTTCCATCGGATTGGCCGGGGCGCTGTCGTCGCACTTGAAGGTGGGCGATGTCATCATCGCCGACCAGATCATCACCGGCGCCGAAAACTGGGATTGCCATGAGGGCTGGCGGGTGCGGCTGATGTCGCGCCTGCCTCAGGCGCATCAAGGCCCACTGTTCGGCAGCGATGTGATTATCGAGCATCCTGAAACAAAATCCGGCCTCCACACCACCACCGGCGCGCTGGCGGTGGACATGGAAAGCCAGGTTGCGGCGCGCTTCGCCGCTTCGCGCAACCTGCCGCTGGCGGGCCTGCGGGTGATCTCCGACGATGCCGGGCATGTGCTGCCGCCGGCCGCCCTGGTGGCGATGAAGCCGGATGGCGGCATCGCTATCGGCCGGGTGCTGGGGTCGCTGCTGAGAAAACCGGGCCAGCTACCGGCGCTGATCCGCACGGCACGGGCGTCCAACAGGGCGTTCGCGGAATTACTCCGCTGCCGCGATCTCTGTGGTGTTGGAATTGCCGGCCTTGATCTGTGACATCTTCTGCTCGACATGACGCGAGAAGGTGAACTCGGCTGGGCGCTGGTTTGACAGGTTGATGTCCGGCGCCATCGGACCGTCGGTCTTGATCCCCTTCAGCAGGATCGGCAGCATCTTCAAGGGATGCTTGATGGCGTCAGTAGCGGCAGTGCCTTCAAAACCGCAATGCACCATGCAGTTGGCGCATTTTTCATATTTGCCGACGCCGTATTTCTCCCACTCGGTGCCTTCCATCAGCTCGGTGAAGGTCTTGGCATAGCCTTCGCCCAACAGGTAGCAGGGCTTCTGCCAGCCGAACACGGTCAAAAGCGGCATCGACCAGGGGGTGCATTCATAGGTCTGGTTGCCGGCCAGGAAATCCATGAACAGCGAGGAATTGGTGAACTCCCAGTTCCTGCCGCCATTGCCGCGGGCCAAAATCTCGCGGAACATCTTCTTGGTGCGTTCGCGGTTCAGGAAATGCTGCTGGTCCGGGGCGCGCTCATAAGCATAGCCCGGCGAGACGGTCATGCCGTCCACCCCCATCGCCATCATCTCGTCGAAGAACTTCGCGGTACGCTCCGGATCGGTCCCATCAAACAGGGTGCAGTTGATCTGGGTGCGGAAGCCTTTCGCCTTGGCCAGCTTGATGGCGGCAATGGCGCGGTCATAGGTGCCGTCCTGGCACACCGACTTGTCATGCATGCCCTTGTCGCCGTCCAGATGAATGGACCAGGTGAAATTGGGATGCGGCTTGTACTGGTCGATCTTCTTGGCCAGCAGCAAGGCGTTGGTGCAGAGAATGACGAACTTGTCGCGCTCGATATAGCCTTCCACGATTCTGGCCATGTCGCGGTGGAGCAGGGGCTCGCCGCCGGCGATGGAAACGGCGGGCGCGCCGCATTCGTCGATCGCGTCCATGCACTGCTGATAGGACAGGCGCTGGTTCAGGATCTCATCGGGATAGTCGATCTTGCCGCAGCCGGCGCAGGCCAGGTTGCAGCGGAACAAGGGCTCCAGCATCAGCACCAGCGGATACTTGCCGCCGGAGAGATGCTTCTTCATCACATAGGCGCCGATCTTGGCGGCCTGGCGAAAGGGAAGTCCCATAGCGTTACGCCCTCAACTCGGCGGGAAGGCGGAACTCGATATGTTCCTTCTTGCCGTCCATCTGTTCCACTTCCACGTCTTCGATCTCGCCCAGGGCTTCGATCACATGACGCACCAGTTCTTCGGGGGCGGAGGCGCCGGCGGTCAGGCCGACCACCTCCTTGCCGCGCACCCATTCAGCCTTCAGCTCGCTGCCGTCATTGATCAAGTAGGACGGCACGCCTTCTTCGATGCCGATCTCGCGCAGCCGGTTGGAGTTGGAGCTGTTGGCCGCGCCCACCACCAGGATCACATCGGCGATCTTGGCCAGTTCCCGCACCGAGGTCTGGCGGTTCTGGGTGGCGTAGCAGATGTCGGAGGTTTCCGGACCGACGATATCGTTGAAGCGCTTTTTCAGGGCGACAATGATGCCCTTGGTGTCGTCGATGGAAAGGGTAGTCTGGGTGATATAGGCGACCGGGGTTTCCGGGGGGATGGCCATGGTGGCGACATCGGCCTCATTCTGCACCAAGGTGACCGGCGCGCCGACCTGGCCCATGGTGCCTTCGACTTCGGGATGGCCGGCATGGCCAATCAGGATCAGGGTGCGGCCATGGGCGACATAGCGCTTGCCCTGGTTGTGCACCTTGGAAACCAGCGGGCAGGTGGCGTCCAGCACCGGCAATCCGCGTGCCGCGGCGGTCCTCACCACCGACTGGGGCACGCCATGGGCGCTGAATACCGTGACGGCGCCTTCGGGCACCTCGTCCAGTTCTTCGACAAAGCGGGCGCCCTTGTTCTTGAGCGTGTCCACGACATGCTTGTTGTGCACGATCTCATGGCGGACATAGACGGGCTCGCCATACTTATCGAGCGCCTTTTCCACGATATCGATGGCGCGCACGACCCCGGCACAGAAGCCGCGCGGCTGGGCAAGAATGACTCGCATGACTGGTCCCTAGGGTCCAAATGGAAGGACAGCCGCCCCCGGCTGGCCTTACGGCGCTGCAACATAGCCATTTTCGCCTTTCAGGATAGGGGGTGCAACCCCTTCCGCGGCATGGGCAAGCCTCCCCTGCGGCAGGGCTGGTGAAATGTGACGGGAACCCCCGCAAACGGCTGGCAAGGCGGGCGGATTCGGGGCTAAAAGCGTCCGAACCGGGGGCCAAAATCGTGTCAGACAGCAGTATCCGGGCCGCCAAAGCCGCTGTGCCGCGGTTGGCCCCGGCCATCGCCGCCAGCGCCAAGTTGGTCGATTCGGCCCTGGACGCGGTGCTGCCACAGCCGGCCGGCCGCCAGGCCCGGGTCCAGGAGGCCATGCGCTACGCCATCATGGCCGGCGGCAAGCGGCTGCGGCCTTTCCTGGTGCTGTATTCAGCGCGGCTGTTTGGGGTGGACGATTCGCGCAGCCTTCGGGTGGGCGCGGCGATCGAGGCGCTGCACACCTACTCCCTGGTGCATGACGATCTGCCCTGCATGGACGATGACGATCTGCGCCGCGGCCGTCCCACCACCCACATTGCCTTTGACGAAATGACGGCGGTGCTGGCAGGCGATGCGCTGCTGACCATCGCTTTCGAAATCCTGTCCGATGCACGCACCCATCCCAGCGCGGATGTGCGCTGCGCCCTGATCGCCCGGCTGGCGGAGGCCTCGGGACATTCCGGCATGATCGGCGGCCAGATCATCGACATGCTGGCTGACAAGAGTTTTGGCGTGGATGACGTGATCGACC
>JAEKMB010000328.1 GCA_019508105.1 Alphaproteobacteria bacterium | reverse complement strand
GTGAAGTTCAACCTCGAGCGCCACAAGAACATGCAGGGCTCGAACCGCCGCGGCGAGCTGGCGCCGGTGTCGAGCGTCGATGCCGTCGATCCAGCGACGGTGCGCATCAACCTTTCGGCGCCATTCGCACCGCTGCTCGCGGCGCTCACCGACCGCGCCGGCATGATGGTCTCCCCCAAGGCGGCGCAGGCCGCAGGCGACAAGTTCGGCGCACACCCGGTCTGCTCGGGCCCGTTCCGCTTCGTCGAGCGCGTGGCGCAGGACCGCATCGTGCTCGAGCGCTTCCCGAACTACTGGAACAAGGACGAGATCCACTTCAACCGCATCGTCTATCTGCCGATTGTCGATGCGACCGTGCGCCTCGCCAACCTGCGCTCGGGCCAGCTCGACTTCATCGAGCGCCTGGCGCCGAACGACGTGCCGGGCCTGAAGAGCGACAGCCGCTTCAAGATCGAACGCATCGTCGAGATCGGCTACCAGGGCATCACCATCAATACCGGCAAGAGCGAGATGGCGCAGAAGAACCCGCTCGGCAAGGACCCCCGCGTGCGCGAAGCATTCGAGCTCTCGCTCGATCGCGACGCCATCGTCAAGGTGGCGATGGACGGCGAGGCACAGGTCGGCAACCAGTGGGTGGCGCCGAGCAACCGCTATTACGGCAAGAGCGCGCCGATCCCCAAGCGCAACGTCGAGCGCGCAAAGCAGCTCCTGAAGGAAGCCGGCGTGACCAACCCGAGCTTCACGCTGATGACGCCGACGGAATCGGGCGCGCAGCGCGTGGCGCAGGTGGTGCAGGCCATGGCGAAGGACGCGGGCTTCGACGTGAAGATCCAGTCGACCGAGTTCGCCACCTCGCTCAACCTCGCCGACAAGGGCCAATTCGAGGCCTACGTGCTCGCCTGGAGCGGCCGTGCGGACCCCGACGGCAACCTGCAGACCTTCATCGCCTGCAAAGGACCGCTCAACACCTCCGGCTACTGCAACGCGCAGGTCGACGAAGCCATCGAGAAAGCGCGCACCACGCTCGATCCCGG
>JAEKMB010000134.1 GCA_019508105.1 Alphaproteobacteria bacterium | reverse complement strand
AGGATCGGATCGGGCATGGTGCGGTCTCACTATCGCGGGCTGCGAAAATCTACTCTAAGGTGACGGCAAGTGAACGGCCAATCGGTGATTTCTCCCATGCGTTTCCAACTGTTTGCCGCGCGCACCGCGCTGGCCTGCCTGATCGCGGGCGTCGTGGCAGGCATCGGCGCGGTGGCCTGTGTGCGGCTGGGCCTTCTCAGTGACAAGGGGGCCAGCACCCTGATGGCCTTTGCCACCGGGCTGGGCCTTGGCGCCCTGGTGCTGGCGCTGCTGTGGCTGAAATCGGCCCTGACGCGCAATGCCGGAGACGCAAAGCGCATGGGCCTGATCGCCCTGTCGGGGGCGCTGGTCTTTCTCTACCACCCGCTGGCTTACGCCTATTACGGTTTTGCGGCGCTGCCGATTCACGACGTCACCACTGATCCCCAGGACCCGCCCCAGTTCGTAGCGCTGGCCAAGGTGCAGCCCGCCAACAGCCGCGTCTTCGAGGCCGGGCGCAAGATCCCCTATAAGGGCGAACAGGTGACCATCGCCTACGCCCTGCATGACAAATATCCTACCCTGACCAAGCCGCATGCCGGCCTGTTGGTATCGCCGCAAAAAGCCTATTGGCGCGCCTATGGCGCAGTGCAGAAGCTGGGCTGGACCGTTGTCGATGCCAGCGAAAAAGACCTGCGCATCGAAGCCACCGACAAAAGCCTGTGGTTCGGGCGCATCAGCGACATCGTCATCCGCGTGCGCCAGGCCGGGACCATCGGCAGCCGCATAGATTTGCGGGCCGAAAGCCGCGACGGCGCCTTGGACCATGGCCGCAATGCGGCGCGGCTCAAGGCCTTCTTCACCCAGTTTCACTTCTGATCCACTGCCCGGCAGCTTGGGCGACAAGGCCGCGCTGGCGCAGATGCTCCAGATGCGCCTTGATCTGCAGCGCCGCCGCGGCGCGCAGGGACGCCTCGATGTCCGGATAAAGCTGCTCCGCCAGCATCACGATGGTGACGGGAGTTTGCGCCAGCGCCTCCAGAATCTGCGCCTCGCGCCGGCGGCGATGGGCGATAAGCTGTGCCAGCCAGGCGCGCGGCTGCGGAATGGGTGAGCCATGGGTGGGATAGAAAATCCGCTCATCCCGCGCCGCCAGCTTTTCCAGGCTGGCCAGATACTGGCCCATATCCCCATCCGGCGGGGCGATCACGCTGGTGGACCAGCCCATCACATGATCGCCGCTGAACAAAGCCTTCTCCTGCGCCAGCGCATAACAGAGGTGATTGGCGGTGTGTCCCGGCGTCGCCACACAGGCGATGTCGAAGCCATCGCCGGCGATGGTCACGCCATCCGTCACCATCACGTCCGGGACAAAATCATGATCATGCGCTTCGTCCGCCGCGCCCTCGCCCGCGGCGGCCGGGCCCGCGGGCGCCAAGGCATAAGTTTTGGCGCCGCTCCATTGCTTCAGCGGCGCGGCAGCGGGGGAATGGTCGCGGTGGGTGTGGGTGATCAGGATATGGCGCACCTGCCGCTCGCCGATGGCGCGCTTGAGCGCCGCGACATGCTCCGGCAGGGCGGGCCCGGGATCGACCACCGCCAGCTGGGCGCCCGCCCCCACCAGATAGGTCCCCGTCCCCTTGAAGGTGAAAGGTCCCGGATTTGGCGCCAGAATGCGCGACACCAGGGGCGACAGCCGGATCTCCTGCCCATAGGGCGCGTCCAGCAAGCGGTCGAAATTCACCTTTGTTAACCTGCCAAATCCCGCTCGAACTTACGCCTTTTGCGGCCTCGGTAAAGCAGGTGTTAATCGGACACACCGCACACTGCGGCAATATTGAGTACGGTTTGGGGTAGGAGCATTCCGTGGCAAACGACCGTTCGGTCCGGTTTCTCAGCGCGCTTGGCGGTGCTTCCACCAGCCGGGTGCTGAACCTGTTTCGCATCGCCGCCGACAATGTGGACAATGCCGAGCATCTGGAAAAGCCGCTCTTCCTGTCGCCGATCATCAACAAGACCTTCCTGCTCAAACACCGCACCCGCGCCGACGAGACCTATCTGTTCGCCAGTCCCAAGGCGGTGGCGACCAAAATCATCATTCCCTTCGACAGCAGCGACCTGCGCGCCGGCGGCCGCTCCTTGTTCGTGGACCAGCGCGGCTATATCGACACGCTGCGCGAGGCTGGCAACTACACCAACGAGACGCTGGAGCGCGACCTGACGGTGCTGCGCCTGCTCAACGCGGTGCCGAGCCTGGATCCGTTCCTGCTGCGCGAACATCTGCGCAACCACAGGATCGAGGTTTCGCCCAGCTATTTTGCCATCTCCCAGGGCGACCAGGAGCGCATGCACACCTTTGTCAGCCAGCAAATGTCCAAGCTGATCGCGCTGGCGGGCGGCGACAGCACCTCCTCGGGACGCCTGGTCTCGGCCATGCTGTCCAATGAGATCGACGAGAAGCTGGAGCCGCTGCGCCTGACCCTGGGCCTGACCGGCAACGACTTCCGCGAAGGCGTGTTCAGCTGGCGCGGCTTTCTCTATTACAAATGGTCGATGGGCAGATTCTGGCCCGACGTGATGGGCGTGTTGCGCGAGATCAACAGCATCCAGCCCTTTGGCGGCCTCTCTCCGGAACAAAAGGTTTATCTGGCCGCCGCGCGCCGCAACATCATCGAGATGGTGCGCGACAACGGCAATCATGTGAACAAGGCGCTGGGCATCTATGACTCTTCGTTCGGCGACCTGGTGGAGTAGCAGACGCCCAAGACCTTCCGCGACTTCCTGCTCAGCGCGCCCTACATGTTCCTGGAGCTGGGCGAGAAGCTGGGCGCCATTTCTCACATTGTCAGCTTCTGGCGCTACCGCTTCCCGCCCGGCGGCCCCACCTATATCGACGGTGATGAACTCGCGGCGATCTTCCAGGATTTCTCCTGCGGCTTTGGCGAAAAGCTGCAGGGCGAAAGCTCGATCATCAAGAAGCCGATGGTGATTGACACCACCGCCGCCTAGGGCTTGTCTCTCCGCATCCGGGAGACAGATTTGCGCACCTTCGAAATCATCGCCGCGCTGCTGCTGGCCGCGCTCCTGTTCATCGTCCTCAAGCTGATCGGGATGGTGATCAAGTTTGCTTTGATCGCCGCCGTGCTGGGATTTGTCGCCGGGCTGCTGCTGGCGCGCAGCTTCCGCCGTCCCGGCTAGGGAACTTTTCGCCTGGTTCCGCGTTACCTGCGGGATTCAGACCCAAAGGAAATTTCATGATCAAGTCATTGAGCCGGCTGGCTTCTGCCGCCGCCCTCGCCGCCGTCGCATTTGTCCTTCCGGCCCAGGCTGACGAAAAAGGCGAGCTCTTGCGCCACGCCAACCAGACCGTGAACCATCTGCGGACCGACCCGGCCTTCGGCACCGCCCGCACCATGCTGCAGGGCGCGGAGGCGGTTTACATCGTGCCCCGGCTGGTCAAGGGCGGCTTCATCTTCGG
>JAEKMB010000133.1 GCA_019508105.1 Alphaproteobacteria bacterium | reverse complement strand
CCGTGCCCTTGTCAAAGGGCGGTGTTTCAAAGGCGCCGAAGGGTCCGTTCCATACCAGGGTACGGGTGCCGTTGAGGCGGTTTTCAAAGGCCTTGATGGAATCGGGGCCAACATCCAGCACCATTTCATCATCCCCGATCTGGCCGGCAGGAATCGTGCGGCTGGCGGCACCGGCCTTGAACTCCTTGGCCACCACCACATCGGTGGGGAGCAGGATGGCGGCGCCGGAATCGGTGGCGGCATGGATGATCTTGCGCGCGGTTTCCAGCTGATCGGGCTCGTAAAGCGACTTGCCCACTTTCATGCCTTGCGCGGCGAGAAAGGTGTTGGCCATGGCGCCGCCGATCACCAGCGTCTCGACCCTCGCCACCAAATTCTCCAACAGCGCGATCTTGGTGGAGACTTTCGCCCCGCCCACCACCGCCAGCACGGGACGCTCAGGATTGCCCAGTGCTTTTTCCAAATGGCTCAGCTCGGCCTGCATGGAACGGCCGGCCGCATTGGGCAGCAGCCGCGCCACGCCTTCGGTGCTGGTATGGGCGCGGTGGGCGGCGCTGAAGGCATCATTGACGAAGATGTCGCCCAGCGCCGCCAACTGTCTGGCCATGTCAGGATCATTGTCTTCCTCGCCTTTGTGGAAGCGGGTGTTTTCCAGCAGCAGGATATCGCCGTCGTTCAGCGCGGCGACCGCGGCTTCGGCTTTCGGTCCGATGCAATCCTCGGCAAAGGCGACTTTTCGGCCCACAGCCTCCGACAAGGGTTGCACCAGCACCTTGAGTGACATGGACGGTACCATCTTGCCCTTGGGCCGATCGAAATGGCTTAGCACGATCACCTTCGCGCTCTTGTCCGCCAGTTCCTTGAGGGTGGGCGCCTGGCGCTCGATCCGGGTGGCATCCGTGACAACGCCATCCTTCACCGGCACATTAAGGTCAGCACGCACCAGCACGCGCTTGCCCCTCACGTCCAGGTCATCGAGCGTGCGGAAGTTATTCATTGGCGCTCCGCTTCGCTACGCGCTGTGCCATCTAGATGAGTTTTCCCATCGCCACCGCGGTATCGGCCATGCGGTTGGAGAAGCCCCATTCATTGTCATACCAGGTCATCACCGAGACGAAATTGCCGTCCATCACCTTGGTCTGGTCCAGCGCGAAGCTGGACGAAGCGGGGTTGTGGTTGAAATCCACTGACACCAGCTTGTCATGCACCACGTCCAGGATGCCCTTGAGCGGGCCGAGGGCGGCGGCCTTGATGGCATCATTGATCTCCTGGACGCTGGTCGCCTTTCTGGAAACGAATTTCAGGTCCACCAGCGAGACATTGGGGGTCGGCACGCGCACCGATACGCCGTCCAGCTTGCCTTTGAGTTCCGGCAGCACCAGCCCCACTGCCTTGGCGGCGCCGGTTGAGGTGGGGATCATGCTCAGCGCTGCGGCACGGGCGCGGTAGAGGTCCTTGTGCATCTGGTCCAGGCTGGGCTGGTCGTTGGTGTAGCTATGAATGGTGGTCATCATGCCGCGTTCCAGGCCCACGGCGTCATTCAGCACCTTGGCCACCGGCACCAGGCAATTGGTGGTGCAGCTGGCGTTGGACACGACCAAGTGATCCTTGCTGAGCTTGTCATGGTTGATGCCGTAGACCACGGTCAGGTCGGCGCCGTCGCATGGCGCCGAGACCAGCACGCGCTTGGCGCCGGCGGCGAAATGGGCGGAGGCCTTTTCCTTGGTGGTGAAGATGCCGGTACATTCCAGCGCGATATCGACGTCCAGCTCCTTGTGGGGCAGTTCGGCCGGATTTTTGATGGCGGTGACCTTCATCTTGTGGCCGGCCGCGATCATGAATTCATGGTCCACGCTCACCTGGGCCGGGAAGCGGCCATGCACGCTGTCATAGCGCAACAGATGGGCGTTGGTTTCCACCGGCCCCAGATCGTTGACGGCCACCACTTCGATGTCGCGGCGGCCCGATTCCACGATCGCCCTGAGGACAAGGCGGCCGATGCGGCCAAAGCCGTTGATTGCAACACGAATTGCCATTCCGATCTCCTGAACTAAATCTTGAGCAGTTTCTTGGCCGCGGCGACCGCGGCATCGGCGGTAATGCCGAACTTCTTGTAGACGTCCTTGTAGGGACCGCTGGCGCCGAAGGTCGACATGCCGATAAAGGCGCCGCCGTCACCCAGCAATTCCGAGCCGATATACCGGTCCCAGCCTTCCCGCGCCGCCGCTTCGATGGCGACCTTGATGGTACCCGGACCCAGCACCTCTTTGCGATAGCCTTCACTCTGTTCCTCGAACAGTTTCCAGCAGGGCATGGAGACCACGCGCGCGCCGATGCCTTCGGCCGCCAGCTTGGCCTTGGCTTCCATGGCCAGGCTGACTTCGGTGCCGGTGGCCAGGAAGGTCACCTTGGCATTGGCATCGCCGGCCAGTTGATAGGCGCCCTTGGCGCAGAGATTCTCGCTGGTGTGATGGTCGCGCACTGTCGGCACATCCTGGCGCGAGAAGGCGATCAGGCTGGGGCGGCGGTCATTCTTCAGCGCCAAGTCCCAGCATTCGGCGGTTTCCACCCCGTCGGCCGGGCGCATGACGAGCAGGTTGGGAATGGCGCGCAAGGCGGCCAGATGCTCGACCGGCTGGTGGGTGGGGCCGTCCTCGCCCACGCCGATGGAGTCATGGGTCATCACGAACACCACCCGGATGCCCATCACGGCGGCCAGGCGAATGGAGGGGCGGCAATAGTCGGAGAACACCATGAAAGTGCCGCCATAGGGAATAATGCCGCCATGCAGCGCCATCCCATTCATCGCGGCGCACATGCCATGCTCGCGGATGCCGTAATGGATATAGCGGCCGTTGAAATTGCCGGGACTGATTTCCATCAACCCCTTGCTCTTGGTGTTGTTGGACGGGGTCAGGTCGGCGCTGCCGCCGATGGTGTTCTGCAATTCCCCATTGATCACCTCCAGCGCCTTTTCCGACATCTTGCGGGTGCCGGCGGCAGGTTTTTCGGCGGACAGTTTTTCCTTCAGCGAGACCAAGGCCGGCGTCAGCGAGGCCGGGATCACGTCATTGATGGTGTCGTCGAATTCCCTGGCGCGTTTGCTGGAGGATTTGCGGGCCTTCCAGGCGTCATAGTCTTTCGCGCCGGTCTTGCCGATGGCGCGCCACTGGTTCAGCACATCGTCAGGCACGATGAAGGGATCGAATTCCCAACTCAGTTCCTTGCGCGCGGCGGCAATCACTTCGGCGCCCGGCGCGTCGCTGTGTGCCTTCTGGGTGCCCTGGCGGCCGGTAAGGCCGAAACCGATAATGGTGCGGCAGGCGATCATCACCGGCCTGTCGGCGCTTTGGGCTTTTTCCAGGGCGCGGAAAATGTCGGCGGCGTCATGGCCGTCGCAAGCATCCACGATCCAGCCTTCGGACTTGAAGCGCTCCAGCTGGTCGGTGCAGGAGGACAGCGACAGCGCACCGTCGATGGTGATGT
>JAEKMB010000132.1 GCA_019508105.1 Alphaproteobacteria bacterium | reverse complement strand
CGCGAGATCGAAGCGGCCCGCCGCGCCATCACCCGCCAGATGAAGCGCGCCGGCCGCGTCTGGATCCGCATTTTCCCGGACGTGCCGGTGTCCAAGAAGCCCGCCGAAGTCCGCATGGGCTCGGGCAAGGGCGCGCCGGAATTCTGGGTGGCCAAGGTCAAGCCGGGCCGCATCCTGTTCGAGATCGACGGCGTCGATCTGGAAACGGCCAAGGAAGCCATGCGTCTGGGCCAGGCGAAACTCTCGATCGCGACGAAGTTCGTCGTGCGCAGCGGCCTGTAAGGAAAACGAAAGATGGCCAAGAAAGCATCGCCCAAGAAGTCCGCCAAGAAGACGACAGCCGCCAAGGCCTCGTCCAAGACGGAAGACTTCCGCGTCAAGAATGCCGACGAGCTGAACACCCAGCTCTCGAACCTCAAGAAAGAGCAGTTCAACCTGCGTTTCCAGCGCGCCAACGGCCAGGTGGAAAACACCGGCCGCATCCGCGTGCTGCGCCGGGACATTGCGCGCATCCAGACAGTTCTCACCGAGCAGCGCCGCGCTGCCCAGGCGAAGGGTTAAAACCATGCCGAAACGCGTCCTTCAGGGCACCGTCGTCAGCGACAAGAACAAGAAGACCATCGTGGTGAAGGTGGAGCGCCGCTTCATCCATCCGGTGATGGGCAAGACCGTGCGCCGCTCGAAAAAGTATCACGCCCATGACGAAAAGGGCGAGTTCAAGATCGGCGATGTCGTCCGTATTCAGGAATGCCGGCCTCTTTCCAAGTTGAAGACCTGGGAAGTGCTGGAACGCGTCGGCAAGTAAGCGGCGCGATAGGGAGTTGAAGTCATGATTCAGATGTCCACCGAACTCGATGTCGCCGACAATTCCGGCGCCAAGAGCGTGATGTGCATCAAGGTGCTGGGCGGTTCGCATCGCCGGTACGCCGATGTCGGCGACATCATCGTGGTGTCGGTCAAGGAAGCCATTCCGCGCGGCCGCGTGAAGAAGGGCGAAGTGCTGAAGGCCGTGGTGGTTCGCACCGCCAAGGGCGTGCGCCGCAACGATGGCAGCCTGATCCGCTTCGACGGCAACGCCGCGGTGCTGGTCAATGCCCAGGGCGAGCCGATCGGCACCCGCATCTTCGGGCCGGTGACCCGCGAGCTGCGCAACAAGGGTCAGATGAAGATCATTTCGCTCGCCCCGGAGGTTCTGTGATGAGCAATATCCGCAAAGGCGACAGCGTGGTGGTGACCACGGGCCGCGACAAAGGCAAGAAGGGCTCGGTGCTCAAGGTGTTCCCCAAGGAAAACCGCGCCCTGGTCCAGGGCATCAATGTGGTCAAGCGACATCAGCGCCAGACCCAGAGCCAGCAGGCCGGGATCGTGACCAAGGAGTCGCCGATCCATCTTTCGAATATCGCCCATGTCGACCCCAAGTCGGGCAAGGCGACGCGCATTGGAATGAAGACGCTGGGCGATGGCCGCAAGGTCCGCTTCGCGAAGAAGTCGGGTGAGGTCATCGATGTCTGACGCTGGTAGCAAGAATCCGCAGGAAGCCGCGCGCGCCGAAGCCAAGGCCGCCAAGGCGACCAAGCGCAAGGAAGTGAATACCGGCACCCGGGTGTCGGTGGGCGAGCATGCCCGCGAGGCCGGCTATGTGCCGCGCTTCAAGAAGCGCTACATGGAAACCATCAAACCGGAGCTGATGAAGAAGTTCGGCTACAAGAACGTCATGCAGGTTCCCAAGCTCAACAAGGTCGTGCTGAATATCGGCGCGGGCGAGGCGGCTTCGGACGGCAAGAAGATCACCCAGGCGCTGAACGACCTGACCGCCATCGCCGGCCAGAAGGCGATGCAGACCCGCGCCAAGAAGGCAATCGCGACCTTCAAGATCCGCAAGGACCTGCCGATCGGCGCCAAGGTCACATTGCGCGGCGACGTGATGTATGAATTCGTCGACCGGCTGATCACCATGGCGCTGCCGCGCGTGCGCGACTTCCGCGGGATCAATCCCAAGTCGTTCGACGGCCGCGGCAACTATGCGATGGGCATGAAGGAACACGTCGTGTTCCTGGAAATCGACTACGACAAGACGGAATCGGTGTGGGGTATGGACATCGTGTTCAACACCTCCGCGAAGACCGACGAGGAAGCCAAGGCGCTCCTCGAAGGCTTCCAGTTCCCCTTCACGAATTGAGGCGCTGACAATGGCGAAGACTTCCCAGATCAACCGCAACAAGAAGCGCGAAAAGCTTGTGGCCCAGTTTGCCGCCAAGCGCGCCGCGCTGAAGGCGATTGCCGACGACATGAAGGTGCCGGCCGAGGAGCGCTTCGAGGCGCGCCTCAAGCTGGCCAAGCTGCCGCGCAACTCGTCCAAGGTGCGCATCCATCACCGCTGCGAGCTTTCCGGCCGCCCCAAGGGCTATTACCGCAAGGTCAAGATGAGCCGTATCGCGCTCAGGTCGCTTTCGAATTTCGGCCAGATCCCCGGCATGACCAAGGCGAGCTGGTAAGGAGAAGACATGATCATCGACCCGATTGGCGATCTTCTGACTCGCATCCGCAACGGCCAGCTTCGCCGCAAGGCCAAGATCAGCTCGCCCAATTCCCGTCTGCGCACCCGTTTGCTCGACGTGCTGCAGGCCGAAGGCTTCATCCGCGGCTATGCCGAGGTGGAGACCAAGGGCCATAAGGAACTGGAAATCGAACTCAAATATCACGAAGGCGAACCGGTGATCCGCGAACTCAAGCGCGTCTCCACCCCCGGCCGCCGCGTCTATTCCTCTGTCAGTGACCTCAAGCCGCATCGCCAGGGCCTGGGCGTGTCCATCCTCTCCACGCCCCAGGGCGTGATGACGGACACCTCCGCCAAGGAAAAGAATGTCGGCGGTGAAGTTCTCTGCCAGGTCTTTTAAGGAGCCGTCATGTCCCGTATCGGCAAGAAACCCGTCGCACTTCCCAAGGGCGTCACCGCCTCGGTGGAAGGCCAGACCGTCAAGGTCAAGGGCCCCAAGGGCGAGCTCAGCGTCAAGCTGGTGCCTGAAGTCTCCGCCTCGGTCGGCGATGACGGCATCACCGTGACGCCGCACAAGGAAATGGAAAAGGCCGCCCAGATGTGGGGCCTGTCGCGCACCCTGGTCAACAATCTGGTCAACGGCGTCACCACCGGCTTCACCTGGTCAACAATCTGGTCAACGGCGTCACCACCGGCTTCACCCAGAAGCTGGAAATCCAGGGCGTCGGCTATCGCGCCGCGGTGCAGGGCAAGGTGCTGAACTTGCAGCTCGGCTTCAGCCATGACGTGCCCTATGCCATTCCGCCGGGCATCACCATCGTCACCGTAAAGCCCACCATGATTTCTGTGTCGGGCATCGACAAGCAGCTCGTCGGCCAGGTCGCCGCCGAGATTCGTTCCTGGCGTCCGCCGGAGCCCTATAAGGGCAAGGGCGTGCGCTATGAGGGCGAGTATGTCCGCCGCAAGGAAGGCAAGAAGAAGTAAGATGACCAAGAACCTCTTCGCCAAGCGCCAGTCGCGCACCCGCTTCCGTCTCGCCACGCACGGCACCCGTCCGCGCCTGTCGGTGTTCCGTTCGGGCAAGCACATCTATGCCCAGATCATTGACGACACGACCGCCGTCACCGTGGCATCCGCCTCGACCAATGAGAAGGAAGCCAAGGACAAGGGCTATAATGTCGCCGCCGCCAGCACCGTCGGCAAAAAAATCGCCGAACGCGCCAAGGCGGCCGGCGTCACCCAGGTCATGTTCGACCGTGGCGGCTACATCTATCATGGGCGCATCAAGGCGCTCGCGGAGGCTGCCCGCGAGGGTGGCCTGGAATTCTGAGGATCACGCATATGGCAACCGAACAG
>JAEKMB010000131.1 GCA_019508105.1 Alphaproteobacteria bacterium | reverse complement strand
CAGCGCGCGGTATGGCTCTTGCGCGACATGGCGGCGAGCAAAGCGTGGGAAATCACGCCCGCATAAGTGTCCTGCCAGGATTCGATGTAGATGCGCGCGAGGTCCGCGGCATCATCAGGCCGCGCGGTGCGAACACTCAGCGCGAGATCGTTCATAACCGCAAGCGTGAGGCAAACAACAGGGCCCTGCAAGAGTCATTTCGCCGCAAATCCAAAAAATTATGACTTGATGTTTCAGCGAAGCAGGCTGTTAGCACCGTCGTAGCGGCTTGCCGCGGAGACGGCTTAAAAAATCAACCCAACAGCGGCTTGTCCTGGACCCTTGCGAGGAATTTTGCATTTTGCTCCCCACCCTGTCCGTAATGTTTGGCGGTGCTCCAATCGGCGATCTGCCCGAAATGTGCCGCAATATCGTCAGCGCTGGCGTTACGTCCCAGATTGATTCCGTCCGTCTCCATCATCCGGGCGGCGGCAAAAGCGCCGGCGGCGGCGGTGAGAATCATGCCGGTGGGGGCATCGTCCGACGCCAGATAGGCCACGGCCGGCGAGACGAATTCGGGCTTGAGCATTTCCAACACCGCCGGCGGCATCAGGGCTTCGGTCATGCGGGTGGCGGCTACCGGGCAGACGGCGTTGACCCGGATATTGTCCTTGGCGCCTTCCAGCTTCAGCGAATTCATGAAACCCACCAGCGAGGCCTTGGCGGCGCCGTAATTGGTCTGGCCGAAATTGCCGTACAGGCCGGTGGACGAGGTGGTGACCACGATACGGCCATAGCTTTGCGCTTTCATGATGTCCCACACCGCCTTGCAGGGCTTGACCGTGCCGAGCAGGTGCACGTCCATCACGGCGGTGAAATCCTTCAGCTCCATCTTGCCGAAGCTCTTGTCGCGCAGGATGCCGGCATTGGCGATCAGGACATCGATGCGGCCCCATTTGTCCATGGTCTGCTTGACCAGATGCGCCACGCCGGCGTCATCGCTGACCGAAGCGCCATTGGCGATGGCCTGGCCGCCGGCCGCGATGATCTCGGCCACCACTTTTTCGGCCGCCGCGGAATTGCCGCCGCTGCCGTCCAGCGAACCGCCCAGGTCATTGATCACCACCTTGGCGCCCAGCTTGGCCAAGGCCAGGGCATGCGCCCGCCCCAGGCCCCCACCGGCCCCGGTGATGATCGCGACCCTGTCCTGGAAGGAAATGGCCATGGCAAACTCCTGTTGCGCTTATTTATATGGTCGCTCCGGCTTTCGCCGACGCTCCGTGAACGCTCAGGATGGCGTCGGGATGCTTTGCGGGTCAAGGCGGCGGCCGAGCCAGCCGCGCAGGCGCGCGGCGGCCGGCAGTTCGATGAACTCCGCCAGCAATCCGCCCCACAGCACACAGACGATCACCAATCCCAGGGGCTCCAGCCACCAGATCAGGCTGGAGAAGCGCGTGCCCAGCACCATGGCGTCGGGGGCGGGATAGATGCGCTGCTCCAGAAAGCGGATGCCCAGCAGCCAGGCGGTCTGTCCCAGATAGATGGCATAAGACCATTCGCCCAAAAGTTGCGGCACCTTGGTCTGCAGCGTCCGCGCCACAAGCCCGCGATCAAAGGCCAGGGCAAAGACCAGCACCATCAGCGGCAGCACGGTGAAGATGTCCATGCGGGTATGGGACCAGCCGGTATGCATCACGATATAGCCCAACAGGGCGAGCAACAGGATTTGCAGAAGGGAATGCAGCCATTCCGGCAGCCGGTCGCGCGGCTTGATGCGGCGGAACAGCACCGCCATGCCCACGCCGATGGAAAAATCCGACAGCCCGCGCAGCACGCCATTGTGGAAGGTGATGTCCAATCCATGCTTGGAGGTCAGCAGCAGCGCCACCAGGCCGCCGAGCCCGGCGCCGATCAGGCCAAAGCCGCGCCAGAGCTTTCCCTCCGCCAGCCACAAAAGGGCCGGGAACATCAGGCACAATGCGAACTCCACACTGACAAACCAGGACACGCCGTTCCAGGTCAGCGATCCCATCACGTTCCAGGCATGGACCAGAAACAGGCTGAGCCAGAATCCCTTGATGCTGACATCCTGGTGATACTTGGCGTCGAAGATGGATTGATAGCCGCCATGTGCCGCCAATGCGCGCAAACCCACCACCATCGCCAGCAGCAGCAACAGCATGAAGAGATGCAAGGGATAAAGCCGGATCAGCCGCGCCCGCAGGAAGGCCAGATAGCCGCTGCGCCCGAGCAAATCCTTCAGGCGCGGCCAATAGGCATGGGTGAGAATAAAGCCCGACAGGACGAAAAAGAATTCCACCCACAGATAGCCGCGTGTCGCCAGGAAATCGAGCGGTCGCCAGCCGCTGTAATGATGGCCCTCACTGAAGTGGAACATCACCACCATCAGCGGCGGAAAGGCGCGCGCCCCCGCCAGGGCCGCGATCCTGCCAGATGCCTTTCCCGGGCCTTTTGCCGTCACGTTGCCATCCCCTGCTCATGACACTAGCCCCAGTGCCGCGGCCTGTCATGCGGGGCGCGCCTTCACCCACGGCCAAAATCGTGTAGCGTGCCCAGGGATCATGGCGGGGGCTGGTTTGTCGGCGCATCTGCAATCGGCGCTGGGCATCTGCGCCATCATCGCGCTGGCCTGGGCGCTGTCCGAGGACCGCAGCAAATTCTCCTGGCGCATGGTGGCCGGTACCCTGGTGCTGCAGGCGGCGGTCGCGCTGGTGATGCTCAAGCTGCCGGTGCTGCGCGCCGCGCTGTTCCGCCTCAACGACATCGCCACGGCGCTGTCCACCGCCACCGGCGCCGGCACCAGCTTCATCTTCGGGTATATCGGCGGGGGACCAGCTCCCTTCACCGTCACCCATCCCGCCAACATGATCAACCTGGCCTTCTCCATCCTGCCGCTGGTGATGGTGATCGGTGCCCTGTCGGCCATTCTGTGGCACTGGCGCATCCTGCCGGTCATCATCCACGGTCTGGCGGCGGTGCTGAGGCGCACCCTGGGCCTGGGCGGGGCGGTCTGTCTCAGCGCCGCCGCCACCGTGTTCCTGGGCAATATCGAGGGCCAGCTGGTGATACGGCCTTATCTGGCGCGACTGACCCGCACCGAACTCTTCATCCTGATGACCGTGGGCCTTTCAGTAATCGCCGGCACCGTGTTTGTGCTCTATGCCACCATTCTCAAGGACGCGCTGCCGGGCGCGCTGGGTCATCTGCTGGTGGCTTCGCTGATGTCGCTGCCGGCGGGAATGCTTATCGCCCGCCTGATGGTGCCCGGAGCCGCCGATACCGATCTCAAGGCGCAGGAGGAGAGCGTGCATTACCGCTCCACCATGGATGCCATGGCGCAAGGCACTGAGGACGGCCTCAAGATCTATCTGCAGATCCTGGCCATGCTGATTGTGATGACCTCGCTGATGGCACTGGTCAATATCATCCTGGGGCATCTGCCGGATGTGAGCGGCACGCCGCTGACCCTGGAACGCATGCTGGGCTGG
>JAEKMB010000130.1 GCA_019508105.1 Alphaproteobacteria bacterium | reverse complement strand
CCTGTTCGGCCTTGCGCCGCGCGGTTTCCTCGGCGCGGCGCTCGGCCTTTTCCCTCACCTTGGCGGCCTGGCTGCGCTCGCGCTGCAGGCGGTCTTGCGAATAGTTTGGAGGCCGGGGCGCCATGGGATCTCTATTCCTGGGAGGAGGCTTCGGGTCCGTCAACACGGGCGGCGAGCGCCCAAACCTCGCCCGCTTTTTCAGCGGGGCGGTAGAACAGCGCCGTGCCGGCGGCGCGCACGCCATCGCCGCTGCAGTACTGGCGAAAGGTGCGTTCGACATCGGCTTCCAGCTTGAGCGGGATATCGCGCGCCACGGCTTCTCGGCCTTTGCGGATAGCGCGCATCACCGACCAGCGGCGCAGCCCCGCGGGATGGGGCGCCAGCGCGGCGACGAGTTCTTCCACGATGGTGGCGCGCGGTGCGCGCCGGTCCTGGGACATGAGATATCCTTTGCGGGTGGATGACAAACAGGCGGCGAGGGTGCTGGCCCTCTGCCGCCTGCCTGTCGAACAATCAGGCGTTCTGCAGATTCACGGCCTTGGAGCCCTTGGCGTCGGGCTGGATGTCGAAAGACAGTTTCTGACCTTCCGACAATGAGGTCATGCCGGCCGCTTCCAGCGCGGTGGCGTGGACAAACACGTCCTTGGCGCCGCCTTCCGGCGCGATGAAGCCAAAGCCCTTGGAGGAATTGAAGAACTTTACGGTTCCGATAGTCATGATGATGTCCTTTGCAAAGATCATCCGGACGGATGTCAGGAGGGCGAAAACGTCAAGTCGGGAAGTGTCTGGGCCAGGCGCGCGCAAGGCGGGTCGGGGTTGGCGCTTCTTCTGGAGCAGTCGCAAGGGAGGCTATGCGCCTTTATTCGTCACAGCACAAGGCGCGGCGGGCGCCAGAACTTACACTGCCTTTCCGGTCAGGCCAGATTGCGCTGCATTTTGCTGCCAATGCCGAATTGCGTCTGTACGGTTCCGGTGCGCGCAAAGCCCAATTTGGTGTAAAATCCCTCGGCATAGGGGTTGGCCATCACATGCATGGTCCGGGCCCCGCTGCCCAAGGCCAGTGCAAAAGCATCCTGCAACAGGGCGCGGCCGATGCCCCGCTTCCAATGGCTGGGTTCCACAAACAATCCGTCCAGATCGCAACTCTCGGCATCGCCCGGCAGGACAGCGGTAAAGCCCAGCACCTGTCGGTCTCTTTCCGCCAGTCGCACGCGGCGTTCCTCAATCTGCGACAGAGGAAGATGGATGGCGCCGGGATCGGCCAGCAGCGCTTCGCGATAGCCGTCATAGACAAGAGAAGCGCGGCGCTGCAGATCTTCCAAATCCTGGCGCTCCCGCGGCTGGGCGAAGCGCAACGCCAGCGCACTCATGCGGCGGCCTGCGCGCTTGCTGAATCCACAATCCAGCCGCCGCCCAGCACCCGGCTGTCCTCCGCTGCATAAAACACGCAAGCCTGGCCCGGTGCGATGGCTTCTTCTGCCGTCGCAAGTTCCACCCGCGCCGCCCTGCCGGGCAGCGGTGTGACCGTGGCCGCCACCGGCGGGCGCATGGAGCGCACTTTGACCCGCGCCTCGAACGGGACATCCGGCGCCCAAAGCCAGTTCACATCCTTGAGCAGCATGGCCGAGGAACCCAGCGCCGACCGCGGTCCCACCACCACGCGCGCATTGACCGCATCCAGCTTCAGCACAAATAGCGGCTCTTCGTTGCCGGACAGCCCCAGGCCCTTGCGCTGGCCGACGGTGAAATGGGTGATGCCGTCATGGCGGCCCAGCACGGTGCCGTGCCGGTCCACGATGTCGCCGGGACGCGCCGCATCGGGACGCACGCGATCCACAATGCTGGTATAGCGCCCCTGCGGCACAAAGCAGATGTCCTGGCTGTCAGGCTTGGCGGCAGTGACCAGCCCCAGCTCGGCCGCGATGGCCCGCACCTGGCGCTTGTCCATGTCGCCCAAGGGAAAGCGCAAGAAATCGAGCTGGTCCTGGGTGGTGGCGAACAGGAAGTAGCTCTGGTCGCGCACCGGATCAGCGGCGGCATGCAGCTGCGCGCCGCGGGCCCCTTCCACCCGCCGCACATAATGGCCCGTCGCCATCGCTTCGGCGCCCAACTCGCGCGCGGTGTCCAACAGGTCGGCGAATTTCACTTTCTGGTTACAGCGCACGCAAGGAATCGGCGTCTCGCCCCTGACATAGCTGTCGGCAAAATCCTCGATCACCGCTTTGCGGAAGCGGCTTTCGTAATCCAGCACATAATGAGGAATGCCCAGGTCCTGCGCCACGCGCTTGGCGTCATAGATGTCGGCGCCGGCGCAGCAGGCGCCTTTGCGCGCCGGCGTCTTGTCTTCCGGATAGAGCTGCAAGGTAATGCCGACCACGTCATAACCCTGGCGCTTCAGCAGCGCCGCGGTGACGGAGGAATCCACGCCGCCACTCATTGCGGCCACGACACGGCTCCCAGGCTTGAGAATGCTCTCGCTCATCGGCCGGTCCTATAGGACCAGGCCCGGAAATCCGCAAGAATTAAAGGGCTATTGCCCGCTGATCGGCAGGTAATTCAGCAGCGAAAGCTGGTGCAGGCCGGCCGTGACCTGAAGCGCCGCCTGCAACTGGGTCTGGTTCAGCGACAGCTGGGTGGCGGCTTTGGCCATGTCGGTGTCCTGGATGTCGGACACGAAGCCCTTATAGAGCGTGTTCATGGACGCCTGCTGGGTCTGGGCATCGGTCAGGCGATTGGAGACATAGCCATTGGCGGCCGCGGAAGCGTTCAGATTGGTGCTCACCGTTGTTGCCTGGGCAATGGTGCCGGTGAGGAAAGTGTTCTGGGCCGCGGTCAGGTTTGAGGTCGCGCTGAAATTGCCGGTACCGCCGGCGTCGAAATCGGCGATGTCCTTCAGCGCCTGCATCAAGCCGGTGCCGATATTGGAGGCGGTAAGGCCATAATTGACCGAGACGCCGTCGCCCACCTGCACGGATTTGGTGAGATTGCCGTTGGCGAAGGCGCTGTTGACCGACGGCAAGGCTTGCAGCGCCGCCAGCGAGCCCACCGTCACCGGCGCGACGTCAGTCTTGCCGCCGCT
Source organism: Alphaproteobacteria bacterium (assembly GCA_019508105.1). Taxonomy (GTDB): domain Bacteria; phylum Pseudomonadota; class Alphaproteobacteria; order Micropepsales; family Micropepsaceae; genus Rhizomicrobium. The sequence goes on along the minus strand of JAEKMB010000130.1, from coordinate 410 downwards.
ATAGATATAGTCGCCATTGGCGTCCTTGGAGTTCAGGATGGCGCTGGCTTGGTCGAAGATGCTCTGCGCCTGCGTCATCAAGGTGGAGCCGTCATTGTTGGCGACCGCATCGCTGACGGCTTTGTTGAGGGCCGCGGCCAGGCTGGACAGGCTGGTGAGCTGGGTGTCCTGCAGATCGGTCTGGGTGACGGCGAATTTTGTCGCGCTGGTATAGGCGTCATTGCGCGCATTGGCGGCAATGGTGGCGGTCAGCACCTGGGCCTGATCGCCAAAGCCGGCATAGGTGCTGGCATTCTTGCCCGAGGCGATCTGTTCCTGGACCTTGTCCAACGCGTTGCCCGCATTCTGGATCTGGGACAACAGAAAGGCGGTCTGGGCGGTGGTGGAGATGCGGTCGACGCTCATGGGCG
>JAEKMB010000129.1 GCA_019508105.1 Alphaproteobacteria bacterium | reverse complement strand
CGCATGCCTATGACATGGCCGAGCTGGGCTTCAATTATCGCCTGCCGGATGTGCAATGCGCCCTGGGAATGGCCCAGCTCGCCCGCCTGTCAGGCTGGGTGGCGGCACGCCAGCGCATCGCTGCGCTCTATGACGAAGCCTTGGCGAGTCTGGCGGAAGTCACGCCGCTGAAGACTCATGCGGACCGCACCAATGCACATCACCTCTATGTTGTGAAGCTGGCGGAGCATGTCGACCGCGACCGCGCCTTTGCACGCCTGCGCGCCGAAGGCATCGGCGCCAATGTCCATTACGCGCCGGTCCATCTGCATTCCCATTACCGCAAGCTGGGCTATGGCCCGGGCCTCGCGCCGGTGGCGGAAGCGGCGGCAAAGAAGATCCTGACCCTGCCCATGTTTCCGGCCATGACCGCGAATGATGTCGCCCGCGTGGCGGCGGCGCTGGAACGGGCTACGGCCTGATCAGCCCATAACCGAAAAACGGAAGCGCCGGGGGCCATCGCCATAAGGCGATGGCTTGCGGGTATCGTCCAGTTCCAGCGCCGACAACAGAAGCTGGCAGAACAGTTTGCCGCCCGTGCTGCGATGATTGATCAGCCCGACCAGCGGCGCGACCGCACGGTCCACTTCGATCCGCACCTTGCGGCGCGCATCAGCCAGCTCCAGCCAGCCTTCGGTCATGCCCAGGGCGCAAGCCGCCGACACCAGGAACGATACCGGGGCGCCATGCTCCACCGTTTGGCCGGCCAGCGCGAAGCGTTCGGCTGCGCCGCCATTGGTGGTGGTGAAGGCGAGGCTCTGTTCGTCAAAGGCCTCGCCCCGCAGGGTGATATGTCCCAGCCGCAGCGCGCCGCGTCCCCAAGCCTGCCACTGGAACTCCAGGTCGAAATCGATGCGCGGTATATCGGCATGGAAGGTCATGACCTTGAGAATCGGTCCCAGCGGTGTGGCGATGGCGCCATGCACGGTCACGCTGCCATCAGGCGCGCGCGCGATATGGGTGGTGGCCCAGTCCAGGTCGGTGACCTTCGGTTCGCCCGGCGCCTCGAACACGCAGTCGCCGGTATACCAGTCGGCCTGCAGGGCGATGTCGTCGAAATGGCCATGGGGGATGCCGCCGATCAGGGGCGTGAAATCCGGCGCGAAGCCGGCGCGCTGGATGGCCAGCCCGCGGCGGCGGTCCAGGCGAACCCGCAAGGACGGGGTTTCAATCTCGATATGGCGGTCGGTGACAGTTTCGCCGGCGGGTGCGGGCAATGCGGCGGCAGGGCGGGTGCCGAGCCGTGCTTCCATGGCGGAAAGATCGCGGCAATAGCCTTCCCAGCGCGCCTGGGTGATATGGGTGCGAAAATCACTGGCCCATAACCGGCACAGTTCGCGCCAGTCATCATCCGGCGCGTTGGTCCGCTTTAGGGCCTGATAAATGCGCTGGCAGGCCGCATTGATGGCGATGTCGTCGCGGCCGCTGACGGCCCAGCGGGTGACGTTGTACTTGCGCTGCTTCTTCACTGGGATCGGGTAGGCGGCGGTCTCCAACCGGATGGGTGCCGTCACCGCCGCCTGTTCCAGGGCATCGGACGGCGAAACCAGCCTCACACCCGGCAGGGCGTTCAGAGCTTCAAAAGCGGCATGGAGGCGTGTCCATTCCGTGCCGCCCTGATTGCTTTCTTCGGTGCGGTAGCGGCCGGGGCGGAAACCGAAAATCTCGGCATCGCTGGCATAAAGGCACAAGGTGCGATGGCCTTCGCCGCATTGGCCGGACACAAAGCCCAGATAGTCCTCCAGCGGAATGTCGTCATGCGCCAGGCGTTGCAGCTTCTGGAACGCCACCGTGTTGGTCCACAGGATGGGGATGTCGCGGCCATCGCTGCCCAATGCGCGCTGCGGCGCATAGCGCATATCTGGGGTCCAGCCGGGATGGAAATTGGCGACATTGTCCCAGTCCACCAGCAGGGCGGAATAGCCGGCGTCCAGATACTGACCGACCAGGCCGCCCGACCAGGCTTGCTCATTGATCAGACCGATACGCGGGGTCAGCCCCAGCATCTCGTGATAGGCCGCATTGCCCAGCCGCAGATTGGCGGCGACCATGTCCGCCGGCAGCAGCGGCCCGATCGCCTGGGCATAGCCGGAGCCGATGAATTCCACCCGGCCGCGCCCGATCAGGTCTTTGAGTCGCGCCAGCCAGGCTTTGTCGCATTTGGCGATGGCCTGCAACGTATAGGCGGTGGCCTCGATGCCGATGGGACCGTGCTTTTCCGCCAGCTCCAGCAGCGGACCATAACAGTCACGCACCACGGTGGCGCGCTGCTCCTCCTCGATGGAAGAAAAAGCGAGGTTAAGGTGAAACAGGGCAAAGCCGTTCAACACGCCGGGATGTCCGAATAGAGCGGAACGATGCGCGAGGCGGCCAAGCCGCCTTCGCGGAGCGTTTTCATGATCGCGCCTTCGCTGACATAAGAGGAAATGATCACCGGCGCCGTCACCGGATGGGCCAAGAGCTCGGCCGGGCTGATCACCGGCTTGCCGGCCTGGGTCTGGCCCCATTTCTTGGAGTCGCGGTCGGCGATGGCGATGACCCGGTTTCCAAGATCGGTGTGATCCAGCAACTGGGCGGTGTGGATGCCCGCGCCATAGAGGAACACCGGCTGGTTGAACTTTTCCATCCGCTGGGCCGTGGCGGCCCACAGCGTTTGATCCCGCGCCGCATAGGTGCGGGCCATGCGCACCCCGTCGGACGGCGCGAAGGTGCAAAGCTGAGTAGCCGGCGCCCCGGACTTGCGCGCGGCGATGGCGACCACCGGATAATGTTCGCATGTCATGGCGATGCGCATTTCCACAATTTCAAAGCCGCCGGCTTTGAGCAGGCGTTCCAGGATGGCGGGCTGGTAGTAATGGAGATGCTCGAAGGTAAACCAGCCGGGCGGTAACTGCTCGGGGGCGATGGCGCATGGCACTTCCAGTACCAGATGGCCATTAGGAGCCAGCGCGGCATGGAAGCGCGCCAGCGCGGCGGGCGGATCGTAAAGATGCTCCAGCACATGGCAGGCCAGGATCAGGTCGAGATTTTTCTGGTGCGGCAGTGTCTCTTCCTCACCGCCCAGATTGGCCGCGATATCGAAGATGGCTTTGGCCTGGGAAATGGCGGACGGCGAGGGGTCGCAGCCGGCGACCTCCCAGCCCTGGCGGCGGAACTGATGCAGCATCTCGCCCGAGGCACAGCCGATCTCATAGGCGCGGCCTGGCGCCAAGCCGATATCCGCAACCAGCGACAAGAAGCGGCGCGCATGGCGGGCGGGCGCGGCGGCGCGCAACTGTTCGGGATCGCCGAACAGTTCGTAAGTGGCAATGCTCTGGTAATGCTGCGCCATCAGCTCCGGCGGCACCAGCGGCCATTGCTGCAGGTGACCACAGGAGGTGCAGACGCCGAAGGCGATGGCGCAGGGCTGATCGCGACCCAGCAGCGCCAGGGACTGGCTTTGCACCACTTCC
>JAEKMB010000097.1 GCA_019508105.1 Alphaproteobacteria bacterium | reverse complement strand
CAGCCCGAAATAGGGAAAATATTGCGGATAGTCATAAGCCAGGTGCCGGCCCAGCACCGCCAGATCGCTGGCGGTAGAAATCTGCAAGGGATCGGGCAGCCCGGAGGCGTTGTGATAATTGGTTTCGCGCATCCCCAGCTGGCGGGCGCGGGCCGTCATCATCTCGGCAAAATGGGATTCGGTGCCGCCCAGCGCTTCGGCGATCACCACCGCCACGTCATTGGCGCTGCGGATCACGATGGCGCGGATGGCGGTATCGACGTCAATGGTCTGGCCGGGACGCAAGGCCAGTTTGGTCGGCTTCTGGATGGAGGCGTGATAGCTGACCGGCATCTGGGTCTGCATCGTCACCTTGCCGGCCTTCAGCGCGTCGAACAGCAGGTAGAGGGTCATCATCTTGGTCAGCGAGGCGGGGTGCCGTTCGGCCAATTCGTTGCGGGCATAGATCACCTTGCCGGTGGCGCCATCCACGATCAGGGCGGCGTCCTTTTCCGGATCTGTGGGACTGGCCGGCATCCGTATCCGGCCGCGGCCATGGCCCATGCCGCGCAGGGCGGGGAGAGCGCCGGCATGGTGGTGACGGTGCCGGGCGGCCATGGCAGGCGCGGAAAACCCCGCCAGCAGCAGGCCCGAGGCGATCAATGCGGTCAGCAAGCGCGGTCGAAACGGTAAAGACAATGATATCCCCAAAGCCGGATCGCCCCTCGCGGGCCCAAAAGACCAAATTGCAACAAATTCCGCAAGCGAAAGCGGAAATCCACTATGCCTTTCGGGCATTTACGAATGATTAAGAAAGTCTTTCAAGGTTCCCAAAGTTCCGAAGTGTAAAGAAATGTTGCGACGCACAATTAATACTTGACGTGCGTTTGCGGGTATCCCATATAGTCCATGTTGCACTGCAACAGGCCACCGGACAAACCGGTCGTGCCCTAACTCAAAGAGAGGACATGACATGAGCAAAGCAAAAACTGCCGGTGAAAAGGCTTCCGCCTCGGCTGAAACTGCGCTGGAAAACGGCGCCGCCGCCCTGAAGACCGGCCTGGAGAAGGCCCTGAAGGGTTATGACGCGTTCGTCGGTTACGGCAAGGATACTGCCGATGCCGTCACCAAGTCGGCCACTGTCGCCGGCAAGGGCGTGGAAGCTATCAACAGCGAAATCTATTCCTATTCCAAGCAGTCCGTCGAAGAAGCCGTCTCCGCCACCAAGGCCGTGATGGGTTCCAAGTCGATCCATGAAGCGTTCGAGTTCCAGACCGATTTCGCCAAGTCGGCGTTCGAAGCCTATGTCGCCGAACTGTCGAAGATCAGCGAACTGGCCACTGCCACCACCAAGGACATCTACGCGCCCTTCAAGGGCCGCGTGCAGGCCTGGCTGGACACCGTGCAGTCGGTCCGCGCCTAAACGGAATCAAGTCCCGTATTGCGAAGGGCTCCGGCATTGCCGGGGCCCTTTTGCGTTTCCGGCTGCGGGTTGAATTTGTGAGGCGCGGTAACCAGATAGGGGTATCCCACTAGGCAGACGGCCAATCCGCGCTAGGATAGGTGCACGAGCAAAGCAGCAGCCAGCGCAAGTCATGAAGGATACCGGCGATAACGACGACAACAAGGACGGGTCGGGCAATACCGGCACCGGGATCGTCACCAAAACGCGCCCCAAGACCAAGAAGCCTTCGCTCTACAAGGTGCTGCTGCTGAACGACGACTACACGCCGATGGAGTTCGTCGTCCATATCCTGGAAAAAATCTTCGGCAAGTCCCGCGAGGAAGCGGTGGACGTCATGCTGCATGTCCACCGCCATGGGGTGGGCATTTGCGGCATTTTTACGTTCGAGGTCGCGGAAACAAAAGTCGCCCAGGTGATTGAATTCTCCCGGCGGCATCAACATCCTTTACAGTGTACCATGGAGAAGGAGTAGCGGGCATGCCGTCACTTTCGCGGAGTTTGGAGCAAGCCCTGCATCACGCCATCAAGCTCGCCAGCGACCGGCATCATGAATATGCCACGCTCGAGCATCTCCTTTTGTCCCTGATCGACGATAGCGATGCCAGCCAGGTGATGAAGGCCTGCAATGTCGACATGGAGGCGCTGAAGAAGGCGGTCCAGAAATATATCGACGAGGACCTCTCCACCCTGGTGATGGACGAATCGGAGGAGGCCAAGCCCACCACCGGCTTCCAGCGGGTGGTGCAGCGCGCCGTGCTGCATGTCCAGAATTCCGGCCGCGACGAGGTCACCGGCGCCAATGTGCTGGTGGCCCTGTTCACCGAGCGCGAAAGCCATGCGGTCTATTTCCTGCAGGAGCAGAATATGAACCGGCTGGATGCGGTGAGCTATATCAGCCACGGCATCGCCAAGCGCCCGGGCATGAGCCAGCCCAAACCGGTGCGCGGCGCCGAGGAAGAAGAAGAAAGCGAGAAACAGTCCAAGCAGGGCACCGAGGCGCTGGAGGCTTATTGCGTCAACCTCAATGAGAAGGCCAAGTCGGGCAAGGTGGACCCCCTGATCGGCCGCGCCGCCGAGGTGGACCGCACCATCCAGATCCTCTGCCGCCGCCAGAAGAACAATCCGCTGTTTGTGGGTGATCCCGGCGTGGGCAAGACCGCCATCGCCGAGGGCCTGGCGCGCAAGATCATCCGCGGCGAGGTGCCTGACGTGCTGCGCGGCTCCGTCATCTATGCCCTGGACATGGGGTCCCTGATCGCCGGCACCCGCTATCGCGGCGATTTCGAGGAGCGGCTCAAGACCGTGGTCAAGGAACTGGAAAGCTTGAAGGGCGCCATCCTCTTCATCGACGAGATTCATACCGTGATCGGCGCCGGCGCCACCAGCGGCGGGGCGATGGATGCCTCCAACCTGCTCAAGCCCGCTTTGGCCGCGGGCACGCTGCGCTGCATTGGCTCGACCACCTACAAGGAATACCGCCAGTATTTCGAGAAGGACCGCGCCCTGGTGCGCCGCTTCCAGAAGATCGATGTCAGTGAACCGACCATCGAGGATTCCATCAAGATCCTGATGGGCATCAAGAGCTACTTCGAGAATTACCACAAGCTGCGTTACACCGCCGATGCCATCAAGGCGGCGGTGGAACTGTCGGCCAAGTACATTAATGACCGCAAACTCCCCGACAAGGCGATCGACGTGATCGACGAACTGGGTGCCTCCCAGATGCTGCTGCCGGAGAGCCGCCGCAAGAAGGTGGTCAATGTCCGCGACGTGGAAGAGATCGTCGCCAAGATCGCGCGCATCCCGGCCAAGTCGGTCAGCAAGAACGATGCCGAGGCGCTCAAGACCCTGGAAGCCGATCTCGGCCGGGTGGTCTATGGCCAGGACAAGGCGATCCATGCCTTGTCATCGGCGATCAAGCTGGCGCGCGCCGGCCTGCGCCAGCCGGAAAAACCCATCGGCTCCTATCTGTTCAGCGGCCCCACCGGCGTGGGCAAGACCGAAGTCGCCAAACAATTGGCCGCCGTTTTGGGCGTGGAGTTCCTGCGCTTTG
>JAEKMB010000096.1 GCA_019508105.1 Alphaproteobacteria bacterium | reverse complement strand
CACCGCAGCAGACGTTGATGCCGGCGCCGCGGACATGGGCCAGCGTCTCCAGCCGGTCTTCATAGGTGCGGGTGGAAATAATGTGGCGGTAATATTCCGGCGAGGTGTCCAGGTTGTGATTGTAGTAATCCAGCCCCGCTTGCTTCAGCCGGCTGGCCTGATCGCCGGTCAGCATGCCCAGGGTGACGCAGGTTTCCATCCCCAGCGCCTTGACGCCCTCGACCATGGCGCAGACCGTGTCCAAATCCTTGTCCTTGGGGCCCCGCCAGGCGGCGCCCATGCAGAAGCGAGATACACCGCTGGCCTTGGCGGCGCGGGCGTCCTTGAGCACTGCTTCCACCTCCATCAGCTTGGTGGCTTTCAGGCCGGTCTTGTTGTGCACCGACTGGCTGCAATAGCCGCAATCCTCCGGGCAACCGCCGGTCTTGATGGAGAGGAGCTGGGAGATCTGCACCTGGGTGGGATCGAAATGGGCGCGGTGCACCGTGGCGGCGCGGAACATCAGCTCGGGAAAGGGCAGGGCGAACAGGGCGGCGATCTCCTCCCGGGTCCAGTCGGAACGGGGGGCGTCATGCAGGGCGCGGATCGGGGCGTTCATGGGTCCATTCTAGCCGGTTCCAGCCTTCGTTAAAGGGTGGACGCCGGACCCCCAAAACGCTAACAAAAGCGCCCGTCGAACGACCCCGTGCCCCGGTGGTGGAATGGTAGACGCGGCAGACTCAAAATCTGTTGCCGCAAGGCGTGGGGGTTCAAGTCCCTCCCGGGGCACCATTCGCTTCGCTCATGGCGCCCCGTGAGGGATTAATTTGATTGCCCGTCCTCGCACGCGAGGCGTGCTGCGGGCGGGCGCGGCAGGCGAAACACCGGCGCCACTCATTCCAGAACCAGTTTGGCCGCCAGCGCCAGCATGGTGATGCCAATCAGCCCGTCCAGCACGCGCCATGCCTTGGGGTCAGCAAACAGCGGCCGCAGCAGGCGCGCGCCATAGCCCAGCGAAAAGAAGAACAGGAAGGATGAGGTGATGGCGCCAGCCGCGAAAACGGCGCGCCGGCCGCCATATTGCGCTCCCACCGAGCCCAGCAACACTACGGTATCGAGATAGACATGCGGATTGAGCCAGGTGAAGGCCAGGCACGCCGCCGCTGTTGCGCCCAGGCTCTTGCGCACATCGTTTGAGGGATTGAGAGCGCCGCTCTTGCGCCAGGCCGACCATAGGCTGCGCAAACCATAACCGATTAGGAACGCCGCGCCGCCGAACCGCATCACCGGCGCCAGCCAAGGCATCAGGGTGACCAGCACGCCGAAGCCCGCGACTCCGGCCGCAATCAGCGCCGCATCGGACAGGGCGCAGATCAAACAGACCCAGAAGACATGCTCCTTGCGCAGGCCCTGGCGCAGCACAAAGGCGTTCTGCGCGCCGATGGCAACAATCAGGCTGAAGCCCAGCAGGAATCCGGGAATGAAGGCGCTGCTCATGCATCGGACCTAGGACCCGAGGGGCGCCCGGGTCAACCGGTTGACCCGCACGTGACGGCCATGGTTCGCTTGTCCATGACAGCCCGCAAGACGGCGCACCCCAACTGGGTTCTCGCCACCTGCATCCTGGCCTCCAGCCTCTCTTTTGTGGACGGCTCGGTCACCAATGTCGCGCTGCCCGCCATCGGCAAGGCGCTGGGCGGCGGCGCGGCCGACCTGCAATGGGTGATCAATGCCTATCTGTTGCCGCTGAGCGCGCTGCTGCTGTTGGGCGGTGTGGCCGGTGACCGTTATGGCCGGCGACGGTTGCTGGTCGGCGGCACCGGCCTGTTCGCCATCGCCTCCATCCTCTGCGCGCTGGCGCCGGACCTGAATCTGCTGCTGGCCGGACGCGCATTGCAGGGCATTGGCGCCGCCATCTTGATGCCCAATAGCCTGGCGATCCTGGGCGCCGGCTTTTCCGGCGAGCGCCGCGGCCGCGCCATCGGCATCTGGGCCTCGATGGGTGCGGTGATGGCTGCCATCGGACCGGTGCTGGGCGGCTGGCTGATCGATATGGTGGGCTGGCGCGCCATCTTCTTTATCAACTTGCCGCTGGCGGCCGGCGCCATCGCCCTGGGACTGATTTTCGTCCGCGACAGTCATGACCGCGAACGGCCGGCCCTGGATATTCCCGGCGGGCTGCTTGCCACTGCCGCGCTGGGCGCGCTCACCTGGGGTCTTACCATTGGATCGGGACATGCCGGCTGGACCATGTTCGCCATCATCGGTGTGGTGACGGGCCTGGTGCTGCTGCTGGCCTTTGTCGGCATCGAACATTTGCGCGGCGAACGCGCCATGATGCCCCTTGGGATGTTCGGATCGGCCAGCTTCATCGGTCTCACCTTGTTGACCTTGCTGCTCTATGGCGCGTTGGGCGCGGTGATGGTGCTGGTGCCCTATTTGCTGATCCAGGGCGGCTACAGCGCCACACAAGGCGGCAGCGCCCTGGTGCCGGTGGCGGCTGTGCTGGCGCTGCTGTCGCCGCTGATGGGCCGTCTGGCCGGCCGCATGGGTCCGCGCCTTCCTTTGACCATGGGTCCCCTGGTGGTGGCGGGCGGCTTCCTGCTGGAACTGCGCATGGGCGCCAAGACCGATTACTGGACTGAGGTTTTGCCCGCCATTCTGGTGATCTCCATCGGCATGGCAGGCGCGGTGGCGCCGCTGACCAATGCCGTGCTGGGGGCGGTGAGCAACCGCTATACCGGCGCGGCCTCGGGCTTCAACAGCGCCGTGGCGCGGGCCGGCGGGCTGATTGCCACCGCGCTTCTGGGCAGCGTGCTGGGCGCCAAAGGTGACAGTTTGATAATCGGCTTTCACACGGCCGTCATGGCTTGCGCCATCGCCTGTGCGGGGGCGTCAGCCTGCGCTTTTTTCCTTATACCGGGGCGGGGGCGGAAGTGATAGGTTGGGGGTCACGGAGGCCGGCGGAGCGATAGCAACCGCCGCCCCGGCGACTGTTGGAAAAATTTTGGGGAGATCACCATGCGCCTTGCCATCCTCACTATCGCCGTTTCTCTGATTGCCACCGGTGCGCCGGCCCTGGCCCAGCGGGTGTCGCCCGCCATCGCTGCCGCCGTCGCCGATCCTGCAAGGCCCGATACCGACAAGGAACGCGACGCCGCCCGCAAGCCGGCTGAGGTCGTTGCCTTCGCCGGCGTCCGGCCCGGCATGGTGGTGGGCGAACTGGGTCCGGGTCGCGGCTATTACACCCGCATCCTGGCCAAGACGGTGGGCCCTACCGGAAAAGTCTATGCCATCCTCACCACCGCCCAGGCGGCACGCCCCGATGTGCTGGACGCGATGAATGCGCTGGCCGCGAGCTATCCCAATGTCAAGCTCGTGACTGTGGACTATGGGACCATGATGCTGCCTGAGAAAGCGGACCTGTTCTGGACCACGGAAAATTATCACGACTTCCACAACGGCCCGACCGCCGACATCGCCACATTCAACAAGGCGGTGTTCAACAACCTGAAACCG
>JAEKMB010000095.1 GCA_019508105.1 Alphaproteobacteria bacterium | reverse complement strand
CTCAAGGACGAGTACCGCAAGATCGCCGAGCGCCGCGTGCGCTTAGGGTTGGTGCTGGGCAAGCTGGGCGAACAGAACGGCATCACCATCGCCGGTGACGAAGTGCAGCGTGCCATCATGGCCCGCGCGCGCCAGTTCCCTGGCCAGGAACAGCAGGTGTTCCAGTTCTACGCCCAGAATCAACAGGCCCAGGCCGAGATCCGCGCGCCTTTGTTCGAGGACAAGGTGGTGGATTTCATTGCCGAGCTGGCCACCGTCAACGACAAGAAGGTGGACAAGGACACGCTATTCGCCGACCCGGAAGACGAGCCGGTTAAGGCTTAACTTCCATGTCATGGCCCGCCGGAGTGTGGGCCATCCAGTTGGGATATGACCCAGTTTTGAGGGTAGAACGCGGGCGTCACCTGGGTGGCCCGCATTCGCGGGCCATGACAATTTCGGGCTCGGTGTCGCAATCGTGCTGGGGCACGCTATATTAAGAAGGCGATGATGTAACATCGCGTCCAATATCCGAATCAAAAGGCGCTGCCCGATGGCCAATCCCACCGAATTCTACAACAACACCCTGGTCCCCATGGTGGTCGAACAGACCGCCCGCGGCGAGCGCGCCTTCGACATCTATTCGCGCCTGCTCAAGGAACGGCTGATTTTCATCACCGGCCCGGTCGAGGATTACGGCGCCAGCCTGCTCACCGCCCAATTGCTGTTTCTTGAGGCTGAAAACCCCAAGAAGGAAATCCACATGTACATCAACTCGCCGGGCGGGATCGTCACGGCGGGCATGGCGATCTATGACACCATGCAGTATGTGCGGCCCCAGATTCACACCTATTGCATCGGCCAGGCCGCCTCGATGGGCTCGCTGCTGCTCGCCGCTGGCAAGAAGGGTGAGCGTTATGCCCTGCCCAACGCCCGGGTGATGGTGCATCAGCCCTCCGCCTCCTTTTATGGCCAGGCGGCCGACATTGCCCGCCATGCCCAGGAGATCATCAAGCTGAAGCGGCGGCTGAACGAGATCTACGCCAAGCATACCGGCCAGACCGTGGAAGCCATTGAAAAGATGCTGGATCGGGATACCTACATGACCGGCGAGGAAGCCAAGGCCTTCGGCCTGATCGACCATGTGATGGAGCGCCGTCCGGAGAGCGAAACCCCGGCCTCTTAAGACTTTTTTGCGGGTCTTTTTGGGCTAAAGTTCCGGAATATCTGGCAGATTCGCTATCCTGCCCGATTAAAGAAATCTTGATCCCGTCGGCCTTAGCATGGTCGAATGTTGGGAGACGGGGTGCTTCGGCGCTTTCCCCGCATTGTGCAAAGCAGCAAAGGCCGTCTAGGCTGGAGGCTGTAATGGGTCGAAAGGGCCCGGTGGAATATTATGAGCAAGGCCAGCGGCGGCGAGTCCAAGAACACGCTCTACTGCTCTTTTTGCGGCAAGAGCCAGCACGAGGTCCGCAAGCTGATCGCGGGCCCGACCGTGTTCATCTGCGATGAATGCGTCGAACTCTGCATGGAAATCATCCGGGAGGAGAACAAGACCTCCTTCATGAAGTCCAAGGAGGGCGTTCCCACCCCGCAGGAAATCTTCAAGGTGCTGGACGATTATGTCGTCGGCCAGAGCCATGCCAAGAAGGTGCTCTCGGTCGCCGTCCACAACCATTACAAGCGCATCAACTCGTCCGGCAAGAACGGCGATGTCGAGCTGGCCAAGTCCAACATCATGCTGATCGGCCCCACCGGCTGCGGCAAGACCTTGCTGGCCCAGACCCTGGCGCGCATCCTGGACGTGCCCTTCACCATGGCCGACGCCACCACCCTGACCGAAGCCGGTTATGTGGGCGAGGACGTGGAGAACATCATCCTCAAGCTGCTGCAGGCCGCCGACTATAATGTCGAACGCGCCCAGCGCGGCATCGTCTATATCGACGAAGTCGACAAGATCAGCCGCAAGTCGGACAATCCCTCCATCACCCGCGACGTGTCGGGCGAAGGCGTGCAGCAGGCTTTGCTCAAGATCATGGAAGGCACCGTCGCCTCCGTGCCGCCCCAGGGCGGGCGCAAGCATCCCCAGCAGGAATTCCTGCAGGTGGACACCACCAATATCCTGTTCATCTGCGGCGGCGCCTTTGCCGGCCTGGACAAGATCATCGCCCAGCGCACCCAAGGCTCCTCCATGGGCTTCGGTTCCAACCCCAAGGGCCCGGACGAACGCGGCACCGGCGAGCTGCTGCGCGAAGTCGAGCCGGAAGACATGTTGAAGTTCGGCCTGATCCCGGAATTCATCGGCCGCCTGCCGGTGCTCGCCACCTTGGGCGATTTGCAGGAAACCGCACTGATCGAAATCCTCACCCGCCCCAAGAACGCGCTGGCCAAGCAGTATATGCGCATGTTCGAAATGGAAGGCGTCAAGCTGCGCTTCCAGGAAGAGGCGCTGCACTCCATCGCCAAGCGCGCCATCCTGCGCAAGACCGGCGCTCGTGGCCTGCGGTCCATTCTGGAAGGCATCCTGCTGGAGACCATGTTCGAACTGCCCACCCTGTCGGGCGTGCAGGAAGTCGTCATCACCAGCGATGTCGTCGATGGCAAGGCGCGGCCGCTTTATACCTATTCCGATAAAGCGGAAGCTCGGGAAAAGAGCGCCTCCTAAACCTCTTTGTCATGGCCGCGCATGCCGGCATCCAACTTAGCTTTCATCGATAGAAGTTGGATTCCCGCATACGCGGGAATGACAAGTCAGATCAGGCCATCGTCAGCAGGCCGCACCAGAACAGAATGCCGTGCCCGGTGTCCACGTCCAGCTTGCGCACGAAATCCAAAGTGCCGTTGGGCAGAATCTTGAAGATCGAGAAGCCTGCCGCGACCTCGCGCACGCCGCGCTCCTCCCGCACCAGCATAGGTGTGGTGGCGGCGGCGACCAGCACTTTGCCCTCCGGATCGATGGTGAAGGTGCGAAGCTCAAAGCCGCGCGCTTCAATGCGCTGGATAAGGCGTGGTTCGCCGCTCGCCTGGTCGATTTCCCACACCACGACGCTGTTTTCGCCGCCGTTGGACACTTTCTGTCCGCTCACCTCCACCGTGCCCGAGCCGCGGTTGGTCTGGTAGACGAACTTGCCATTGGGGTGGACATGGATCGGGCCCACCGTCTGGCCGGGATGCTTGGCCTTGCCGTCCTTGTCCAGGAGCGCGCTGCGCATAAAGCGGGGGCGCTCGCTCAAGGTGCCGTCGTCCAGCATCCAATAGACATAGAGGGAATTCTCCCGCTCCATCGAAACATAGGTGAAGGGCCTGCTGGGATGAAAATCCAGGTGGCGCGGTCCAAAGCCGAAGCCGCCATTCATGGTGACGGAGGGCGCAGCACGCAGCTGGCCGTTCCTGAGATCGAATACTTCGATGCGGCCGGGATCTTCGGGCTTGCCGGGCTTGCTCGGATCGCCGGGCACCCGGGGAACTGGATCATTGCCCCGGCTGCACAGGGTGATGGTGTTGTTGTAGGGCGTCGCCCGCACCTGATGGGCATAGAT
>JAEKMB010000329.1 GCA_019508105.1 Alphaproteobacteria bacterium | reverse complement strand
AGCGCGCGACGCTCCTCTTCAATGACCTGGATAATTTCCGGCGCATAGTCGGCGACAAGGACCAGCTGGTGGTGTTCCTGTTCGCCGGCAAGGCGCACCCCGCCGACGAGCCGGGACAGGAGCTGATCCGCACGCTCGTCCACATGTCGAGCCAGGAGGAGTTCCAGGGGCACCTGCTCTTCCTCGAGGGCTACGACCTGCACATCGCGCGGCGCCTGGTGTCGGGAGTGGACGTGTGGCTGAACAACCCGGTGCATCCGCTCGAGGCCTCCGGCACCTCGGGCATGAAGGCCGGGATGAACGGCGTCATCAACCTCTCCATCCTCGATGGCTGGTGGGACGAGGGCTACGACGGCCAGAACGGCTGGGCGATCAAGCCGGCGAGCCCGCAGCTCGACCAGCACCGGCGCGACCGCGAGGAGTCGCGCACGCTCTACGAGCTCTTGCAGGACAACGTCGTGCCGCTCTACTACAAGCGCGCCGAAGGCGGCTATTCGGCCGAGTGGATCCGCATCGCCAAGCGCTCGATGGCCTCGCTCCTTCCGCGCTACGACGCCTCGCGCATGCTCGGCGAGTATGTCTCCAAGTTCTATCTGCCGGCGGTGCGCCAGGGCCATCGCTATACAGCCAACGGCCACGAGGCGGCGAAGACGATCGCCGCCTGGAAAGCGCGCGTGCGCGCCGCGTGGCCGGGCCTCACCATCCGGCGCCTGGATCAATTCAAGCGCCGAATCCCTTTCGGCGAGACGCTGCCGATCGAAGTCGCGATCAAGCTGAACGGCCTCACCAACGCCGACGTCTGCGTCGAGCTGCTGCCCTCGCGCAGCCTGCGCGAGGCGGCGCCGATCGAGCATAGCCACGAGCTCGTCGCCGCCGGCGGCATGGAAGGCGGCGAAGAACGCTTCCGCATCGACCTCAAGCCGGGCCTCGCCGGCCGGCTCGAGTACCGCGTGCGCGTCTTCCCGCGCCACGAGCTTCTCACCCATCCATTCGAAATGTGTCTCAGCACCTGGCTTTGAAAATATTTCGTACTTCGTACGAAATTATTTTTG
>JAEKMB010000094.1 GCA_019508105.1 Alphaproteobacteria bacterium | reverse complement strand
TGGAAGGCCGGCAAGCCGCTATTTGCCGGTTCGGGCTATGCCGACCTGTCGGACACCTGCCTTTATTACATCGGCGGCATCATCAAGCATGCCAAGGCGCTCAACGCCTTCACCAACCCTTTGACCAACAGCTACAAGCGCCTGATCCCCGGTTTCGAGGCCCCGGTGCTGCTGGCCTATTCCTCGCGCAACCGCTCGGCCTCCTGCCGCATCCCCTTTTCGGCCTCGCCCAACGGCAAGCGCGTCGAGGTCCGCTTTCCTGATCCGGGCGCCAACCCCTATCTCGCCTATGCCGCCATGCTGATGGCGGGCCTGGACGGGATCGAGAACAAGATCCATCCGGGTGGCCCGATGGACAAGGACCTCTATGCCCTGCCGCCGGAAGAACTGGCCAAGGTGCCGCAGGTTTGCGGCAGCTTGCGCGAGGCGCTGGACAGCCTGAAGGCCGACCACGACTTCCTCAAAAAGGGCAATGTCTTCAGCGCGGACTTCATCGAGTCCTATATCGAGCTGAAATACGAAGAGGTCTATGCCTTCGAGCACACACCGCATCCTGTTGAATTCAAGATGTATTATTCGGTCTGATCAGGCGAAAGCCGGAGCGACCGTTACAGACCAAGATCAAGGCGCGGCGAAAGCCGCGCCTTTTTTCTTCAAGCTATCGCTCAGCCCGTCTTACCGCACCACTCTCAATTGATCCGGGTCGGTCATGGTGATGGTCGGTTGCCCGTCCAATACCACCACGCCCGCAATCTGAACCCTGCGTCCATCAATGCTGGAAAGGTCCGGAAAAGTGGGTTCATCCCCGAACGGGATAAAGCCGGCAACAGAGCGGGGTGAGTTTGTTCCAATCTGGATATAGGTACCGTTTGCCCTTTGTTCGACATGGGCCCGGCCGCGGACCGCGGCGAGAGATCCCTGCGAGGGCAGCGGTTCCGCCATAGCGGGAAGGCAGGTTGCAGCAAAGATCAGCGTGGCCAATAAGGATCGCATGATGACCTCCTGTGGGGCAGTCACTTGAAAACGCCGAAAAACCTGATGGGTTCGCTTGGAACCTGGCAATCGCGACCGGAACTGGCACTGTCGTCGACACGCGCGCGGTTCTTCAGGCCACCGCGCTCACGCTGAACTCGGCCGCAGAATCGGCGCGTGAAACCGGGAAAGTCACGAAGGCCGAGCAGCCCCGGCCGAATTCACTTTCCATCCAGGCACGGCCGCCATGCAGTTCTGCCAGACCCCGCACCAGTGCCAGGCCCAGTCCGGTGCCGCCGGCCTGGCGGTCGAAGCGGTTGTCCACCTGGTTGAAGGGCGTGAAGATGGAATCGATCTTGTCGCGCGGAATGCCCGGGCCATTGTCGCGCACCATGATCTGGAAATCGCCATTGGCGGCGCGCCCGCCGATCACCTCGATGCGCCCGCCCAGCGGGGTGAACTTGACGGCATTGGACACCAGATTGATCAGAATCTGCTTGATCGCCCGCTCGTCGGCGTAAAGTTCCGGGGCGCTGTCGTCCACCGCGATCACCAGGGTCTGATCCTTCTCGCGGGCCTTGGTGCCGACGAGCTTCAGCGCGATGTCGAAGGTGCGGGCCGCGTCCAGCGGAAGGGGCGAGATGTCCATGCGGCCGGCCTCGATCTTGGCCACGTCGAGCAGGTCGTTGATCAGCGACAGAAGATGGGCACCGGAGGAATGGATGTCGCCGGCATAGTCGCGGTACCGCTCCGAGCCCACAGGGCCGAAACATTCCTGGGCGATGATCTCGGAAAAACCCAAAATGGCGTTCAGGGGCGTGCGCAATTCATGGCTCATATTGGCCAGGAAGGCGGTCTTGGAGGCATTGGCGGTTTCCGCCTCGAAACGCTTGCGCAGCGCCTCGTCGCGGGTCTCTTCCAGCTCGCGCGCCAAGTCTTCGACCTTGAAGCGCAGGCGGGCGTCCTCGCCCATGCGCAGCACCAGTGGGCGGCCGGTGTGCCACATCTGGAAGGCGACGAAGGGCGCCAGCGCCCCCATCACCATGTCGGTGATGGAATCGCTCAGCAGAAAGCGGGCCGACACCATCAAGGATAGCGGCAACAGATTGGCTACATACATGCGCATGTTGCTGCCGCGCGCCACCACCAGGCCGGCGATCACCGCCATGACGCAGGCGGCCAGGAACATGTGATTCAGAGCGTTGCCGGGTTCCCAGCACAGCCAGGGCAACAGGCCCCAGGCGAAGCTGCCGAGGGCCTGGATCATCACAAAGCATTGCAGCCAGGAATCGGTATCGCCTTCATCGTCATTGTAATGCTGGTAGGCGGTCGCCATCAGGGCGGCGGCGCCCATCGCGGCCGTCACCGCCAGCGGCACGAACAAGGTCTTGGCGAAACTGACATGGCCGAAGATGCCGGTGGAGCAGAGGATGGCCGCGGCGGCGGCCCAGACCGGCGAGGTGACCCGGGTATTGCGCGCCGTATTGGCGGCGAGCGACAGCTGCGCCTTGACGACGCGCGGCTCGCTTTCCTGGCCCTCGGTGATGAATCGCAGCAACGACACGCGCCCAACCCTTTTATTCTGGGGTCATTATTGCTCTGGGGCTCTTAATAATACCTTTGATCGGGCCATTTTTCGTCGCCCCAGCTTTTGGCTCGCTTTTAACGCTTAAGGAAAAGTAAAACAGGGGTGCAAACGGCGCGAATCGCGCCGCTATGCACCGCACCGTTCACCTAGATTGCTCCCAGATAGACTGCCATGGCCAAGAAGAATCCCGACCTTTTCGACAGCTCGTCCGGCGCCTCCAAGGCTTACACCGCCAAGGATATCGAGGTGCTGGAGGGGCTGGAGCCGGTGCGTCGCCGTCCCGGCATGTATATCGGCGGCACCGACAGCCATGCCATGCATCACCTGGCAGCCGAGATCATCGACAATGCCATGGACGAAGCGGTGGCCGGCCATGCCACCAACATCCAGCTGGAGCTGAAGCCCGGCAATGTGCTGGTGGTGCGCGACAATGGCCGCGGCATGCCGGTGGACCCGCACCCCAAATTCAAGAATAAGTCGGCGCTGGAAGTCATCATGACCACCCTGCATGCCGGCGGAAAGTTCGACGGCAACGCCTATGAGACCAGCGGCGGGTTGCATGGCGTGGGAGCGTCTGTGGTCAATGCGCTGTCGGAATGGGTGGAAGTCGAGGTGGCGCGCGACAAACGCGGCCACAAGATGCGCTTCGAGCGCGGCCATGCCGTGGGTAAGCTCAAGGATCTAGGCGCAGTCAACCGGCGCGGCACCATCGTCACCTTCAAGCCTGACGAAAAGATTTTCGGCGAGGCCCAGTTCTCGCCGGCCCGGCTGCACCGCATGGCCAAGTCCAAGGCCTATCTGTTCCGCGGCGTGGAAATCCGCTGGTCCTGCGATCCTTCGCTGATCACCGACGAGACCCCGGCCGAGGATGTGCTGAAATTCCCCGGCGGGTTGCTGGACTTCCTCAAGAGCGAGATCGGCAAGGCACCCACCGTGACGCCGCGCGATTTCTCCGGCCGCACCGAAAACAAGGCCA
>JAEKMB010000125.1 GCA_019508105.1 Alphaproteobacteria bacterium | reverse complement strand
GAACACCGCTTTTTCGGGCCTGTTCTACGGGTTGCTCGCGGCGGTGGTGCTGATCTATCTGTTGATCGTGGTGAACTTCCAGTCCTGGACCGATCCGTTTGTCATCATCACCGCCCTGCCGGCGGCGTTGGCCGGCATTGTGTGGATGCTGTTTACCACCGGCACGACCCTGTCAGTGCCGGCTCTGACCGGCGCCATCATGTGCATGGGCGTGGCCACGGCCAACTCGATCCTAGTCATTTCCTTCGCCCGAGAGCGTCTGGCCTATCATGGCGATGCGGTGCTGGCGGCGGTGGAAGCAGGTTTTGCCCGCTTCCGTCCGGTCTGCATGACCGCCCTGGCCATGATCATCGGCATGTCCCCCTTGGCGCTTGGCCTGGGCGAAGGCGGCGAACAGAATGCGCCGCTTGGCCGTGCCGTGATTGGCGGCCTGATTTTCGCAACCGGCGCCACCTTGCTGTTCGTGCCGGTGGTATTCAGCATTATTCATGATCGCCACGCGGCGAGGCGCGCCCAGAAGGCGCGGCCTGCCCAGTCTGGAGAGGCTTATGCCTGACAAGAATCCCGAGGGCGCACCAACTGATTCCGCGCCCGAGTCCTTGCTGCGCCATAGTGCGCCGCCGGGCCTGAAGCGTTGGGGCCGGCTGGCCGTCATCGCGGCGGTGATGATTGCCGTAGTCGGGATCGGCTCGCGGATGTGGAAGGGCTACAACACCGCCGCCTGGACCGATGAGCAGGCCGTGCAGACGGTGCAGATCATCACCCTGAAGAACGGCAAGGGCGGCAGCAGCCTGACCCTGCCCGGCGATGTGCAGGCCTTCACCAGCGCGCCGATCTATGCCCAGGTCAGCGGCTATGTGAAAAAATGGTACGTCGATATTGGCGCGCCGGTGAAGAAGGGCCAGTTGCTGGCCGAGCTCGACACCCCCGACCTGGCCGGCCAGTCGGCGCAGGGACGCGCCAACCTGGTCAATGCCATCGCCGCACAGAAGCTGTCGGAAGCCACCGCCCGGCGCTATGACGCGCTGTTCGCGCAAGGCGCCGTGGCGCGCCAGGCCAAGGATGAGAAGGATGCCGATCTGGCCGCCAAAAACGCCGCGGTGGCGGCAGCCCGCGCCAGCCTTTACAGCGTTTCCAGCCAGGAGAATTTCCGCCGCCTGGTGGCGCCATTTGACGGGGTGGTGACCAGCCGCAGTGTGGACACCGGGGCCCTGGTCACAGTGGGCACGCCGGCCTCCACCCCGCTGTTCACCGTCTCGGACCTGACCAAGCTGCGCATCTATGTGCGGGTGCCGCAGAACTATGCTTCCTATATCCGTCCCGGCATGGAGGTGAGTTTCTCGGTGCCGCAATATCCCGGCCGGGTGTTCCATGCCACCCTGGTCGCCAGCGCCGGCGCGGTGGCCAGCTCCACCGGCACGGTGCTGGTACAGTTCGGTATGGACAACAAGGACAATGCCCTGCAGCCGGGCGCCTATGCCGAGGTGAAGTTCCCCCTGCCGGCGGGGGCCAACGGCATCCGCGTTCCGGCCACCGCCCTGATGTTCCGGGATGAGGGCATGCAAGTGGCGACAGTGGACGCCACCAACCACGTCAAGCTCAAGACCATAATCATCTCCCGCGACCTGGGCGCGGCGGTGGACGTGGGCGGCGGCATTGGTTCCAAGGACCGCATCATCGACAATCCCGCCGATGCGCTGCGCGACGGGGATGAGGTCAAGGTGGCGAACCAGTAGCGCGCCTCGCCCCGGATCGCCTATAAAGGCGGCTCATTCGTGGGGGAAATGCATGCGCGCCTTGAAGATCCTGGCTCTTGTCCTGTTGCCGCTGGCCTCACTGGCCGCGTGCGACAAGAAATCCGATGCCGCCACCAGCAGCAGCTACGACACCTCGCCAGAATCCAACAAGCGCTTCCTGGCCGATTATGCCGCACGTCCTGGCGTTACCAAGCTGCCGGACGGCTTGATGTACCGCGTGCTTAGGGCCGGCACCGGACCCACCGTCCAGAAGAATAGCGACGTGGTGACGGTGTTCTACAAGGGGGCGCTGATCAACGGAAAGGTGTTCGACCAGACCAAGCCGGAAGAGCCGATTCAGTTCCAGACGGGCGGCGTGATCCCCGGCTGGACGGAAGCACTCAAGCTGATGAAGACCGGCGATACCTGGGAACTGGTGATCCCCTCCGAGCTGGGCTATGGCAGCGAGGGCGCGGGCGACACCATCCCGCCGGACCAGACCCTGGTCTTCACCATAAGCCTGGCCAAGGTCGAATACGCGCCGTGAGAAGCGGCTCGCGCCCAGCGCGAACGAAATGATCCAGCGGATCATTTCGAGCGATGAACGCGCCGATCTTAAGCGAGGGGCAATGTCCGTGAGCCTCCCGTGAAACTGCGGCTGCTGCTGGCGCTGTGTCTGGGCCTGGGCATCCTGGCCGCAGTGCTGGCGCGCTTTGACCTTGCCGCGGTGGCGACCTCACTCTCCCGCGTCGGCATCGGCGGATTTTTCCTGATCGTGGCAGCCGGGCTTCTTGCGGAAATCGTGCTGGCCTCCGGCATCGTCCCGCTCCTGCCCCAAGCCATGCCGTTTGCAGCGGTGGTCGCATCGCGGCAGTTGCGCGACAGCGCCGCCGACACCCTTCCCATCACCCAGCTGGGCGGCATCGCCTTTGCCGCAAGGGCCCTGGTGCTAGCGGGGACGCGCGGGCCCCTGGCATCGGCGGCGGTGATCGCCGATCTCACCACCGAGACCTTCGCGCAAGGGCTTTATGTCCTGGTGGGCGTGATCGCCAGCTTGTCGCTGCTGGCCAAAAGCGCGCTTCTGTCTCCCTATGTCGGGGCCATGCTGGCCGGCGCCATCTTCCTGTCGCTGGGCAGCATGGGCTTTGCCGCGGCACAGTTGGGCGGCAGCCGCTGGGCCGAACGACTGGGCGGAAAACTGTTCCCTGGCGCCGCGGCGCACACACAGGCCTTTCGCGAGGCCATCCACTTGATCTATCGCCGGCGGGGGCGCCTGCTGCTCTCCATGCTGCTGCAATTGGCGGGCTGGATGGGCAGCGGGCTGTGGCTATGGGTGATGCTGAAGGTGATGGGGTTGTCGACGGGCTTCTGGGCGGCCATCGCCCTGCAGGCGCTGGTAGAGGGCCTGCGCAGCGCCATGGTCTTCATCCCCGCTGCGATCGGCGTGCAGGAAGCCGGCTATGCCGTGCTGGCGCCGCTATTCGGGCTGCCGCCGGAAACCGGCCTGGCGCTGGCGGTGCTGCGCCGCGCCCGCGACATCGCCGTGGCAGTGCCGGTGCTGCTGGCATGGCAGGCCATCGAAGCTCGCCGCGCGGCGCGCATGGGCTGAATGTCCGCAAAACGCTCATTCGGACATCAGGCCAAGGGCATTAGCCATCGATAAATGAGAAAGAGTCCGCCGGCGACGAGAACCGAACCTGTCGCGCGGGACAGGCTGTGCCCCTTCCTAAAAATTTTCTCCAGCAGCACAAGTATCGCGAGTGCGGCAATCCACAGAATGTTCATGACGCCGCCCACAAAGAGCAGGAGCATCAGCGCCCAACAGCAAACGATGCAGTAACAGCCATGCCGCAATCCAAGCAGGAGCGACCCCGCCGTATCTCTATTAAATCCGCCGTGCCGCTGGATGAATGAAAGTGGTTCCCGGCATTGCGCCAGACAGGCATCCTTCAGCCGCGACCATTGATAAACGCCGGCGAGGATCAGGACGACGCCGCCGGTGACGTCGTTCACGCGCACCAGCGGGGTGAGCAGTGCGGCTCTGCGCAGTGTCACTTGCGCAGCGGCAGCCAGGAAAGAAAAACCGGTCCAGGCCAGGAAATATCCGGCGGCGAACCACCCCGTGGCGGCGAAGGGTTTTCCGTCCGACGACGCCTGGCGTGCCACACGCGCGTAAAGAAGGATCATGGGGGCAGCGGACGGGGTCATCATGCCGACCATCATCACTGTCCACATAACGGATGCGAGCAGGACATCCATGGCCGCCCAGGGCGCAGCAGCAGGAGCCGGGCCCATGTCCATGCCGGGCATTTCGGCCATGCCAGGCGACGGAAGGATCATGTGCCCGGCGAGCCAGAAGAGATAGCTCCAGGCCAGCGCGGTCAGCAGCAATAGCGCGGCAAGCACGACGTGGCGGTCGCGTCGCAGCAATGCCTCGAGCACCTCACCCATGGGTCAGGCTATGACGCCGCTTTGGGAAAGATTCAGTTCGCAGAAATGCCCGTAACTGTCGGCCAAGTCGATCCTCATCGGCTTTGTCGTTTTTGACCAGCCACGACCAACCTCCGCCAGGCGGAACTCGAACCCATTCGGGCTATCAATCCGCACGCGATGTTCCGCTTTGGTAATGGGATTGAGAATCGGTTCGCCGCGCGATTCGATGCAATCGGCGACAACCAGCCGTGCCCTGCGGCGCTCGATGTCCACCTCGAAATCGATATCGGTGAAGATCGGGTCGTGGACCTTGTCCAGCGTCGAAGCAAAGACATTGAAGATGGTCGCGCCCGGCTCGGTATCCTGGCCGCTTAATATCCGCAGCAGCGCTTCGCGTTGGGCGGCGCTTGCGCGCTTGTCGATGAGGAGGGCCGCTTCACCATGGCCCTCATGAATAGCGCCGGGCCAGGCAAAAATTCCGGCAACCTTCAGCCCATCCAGCCTTGTCTCGCCATGGTGGCCTTGATTGATCCGAAATCCCACCACCGCGCGGCAGTTGCCATGTGTTGGCAAGCCATTGAACTGGCATGGACATCCGTAGGAGCAATTGCAATTGGAGAACTCGTGCGCCCTTATCGTCCAACTAGATGCAGACATGGTGACCCTCCCCTGGGGGCCCTAATATACCAAAAAATCGGCAGCGGCACCTGTCTGGGCTGTCCCAGAAGAAAAATGGCCGATTCCCATCTGAAGGAACTGGGAATCGGCCATAGTTTTCACGGATGGCATGGAACGCCGGTCGTGAAATGCGGCTCCGATCCAGGGGAGGCTCGGAGCCGGTCGGGTTTTACAGATTGGCGCGGATGCCGATGGTGAAGTAACGCCCCATGGGATCCTGACCGGCGGCAACCGGATAATCCAGGCCGATATTGGTCACGGACGGCACAAGGTCGGGCCGGGCATTGAGGAAGTTCTGCACCACGAAGTAAGCGGTCATGTCGGCGCCGGCCATCCCGAAATTGCGCTCGATATTCACGTCCATGACATTCCACGACCGCACATGGGATTTGACCCAATTGTTGGTGGTCGCGGTGATCGGCCCTGACACCTGGCTGAATCCGCTGAGCCAGCGATCCTGCAGGCCCAAGGTCCAATCGTTGAGCGAATAGTTCAGGAAGGCGGTGAAACGGGTCTTGGGAGAGGCGATGCGCGTAAAAGGTGCCCCCGGAAACAGGATGGATTTGTTGACGGGCTGGTAGGTGGCAAGGGCTCGCGCCGTCCAGGACCCAGCCCAGCCATCCACCAGGTCCGCCATCTCGAAACTGTAATTGGTCTCGAAATCAAACCCTTCGGTCTGGATGGATGCCGTATTGAGATTCTGGGTGAAGATTTTGGTGGGATAGTTCGCCGGCGTCGTATTGCTGAACGGCAGGGGACGCTGATACAGCAGGCAATAGGACGCGGTGCCTCCCGATGCCTCGCACAGGCTCTGGACGGAGTTGTTGGTTGCCTGGATCTGGTTGATCGCATTCTTCATATGGATGCGGAAATAGTCGAGTGACACCGTCAACCCTGGAATGACGTCCGGTGTCCATACCGCGCCCACGGTATAGGTGCGGGAGACTTCGGGCGTAAGACTGGTATTGCCCTGGGTGACGTTGAAGGTGGTGCTGTTGGTCGCGGTATGAATGTCGCTGAAGCCTGTGACCGCTACCTGCGCCGGCTGGAACAGGTCGCTCAGCGTGGGCGCGCGAATGTCGATGGACGTCGTGCCGCGGAAACGCAGCTGATCAATGACGTTCCAGTCGAAACCGATCTTCCAGGTCTGGACCGAGCCCGAGGTGCTGTAGTTGGTGTAACGGCCGGCGATATTCAGGTCAAAGCTGCGGGCCAATACTGCATCCCGGAGCAGCGGGACCACCGCTTCCCCGGCGACTTCCCAGACATTGTTGGAGGCATGGACCGGCGCCAGGACGGGCTGGGCATAGAGCGGCAGAAGCGAACTACAGAGCCGCAAGCCGGTGCAATCCACCGTGGTGATCGGGGCATTGGTGGTGACGGTATAGTCATTGAAGCGCGCCTCGGCCGACAAAGCAGCCTTGATCGGACCGGCCCAGTCATCCAGCAGCGTGCCCGAAATGGTGCCGCCCATATTGTCCAGGATGTTGGATTGGCGAAAGACGGTTTCCTCGGCAAAGTAATTGAATGCGGTGCGGGTCACGGCGGTCGGCCCGAAGGGATTGATCGGGATGCAGCTGGCATATTGCGCCGCTGTCGCGGCCTGAGTGGCGGCAAAGCACTGCACACTGCCGTTGGCATTGAGGACCGCATCGCTGGCGGCATAGAGCTTCTGGTAATTCTGGTTGTTGATCAGATCCACTGCCAGGCGATTTTCACCATGGGTGTAAAACAGATTCCAGGCAAAGCGGCCCGCCAGGAAAGTGCCGTCCAGCCCCGCCTGGAGGCTCAGCAACCGGTTTACGTTGGTGGCGCCGTTATATTCATTCTGGCCCAGGCCTGTGAGAAATTCTCCCAACTGAAAGCTGTTGCCGGGCTGCACTGCCGGGTTGGCGGCGGCGACTTGCACCGGGTTGGTGCCGTTATTGCCCAGCGCGGTCTGCACCGCCGGGGTCAGAAACGGATTGTTCTTGTAGAACAGATCGGCCTGCCCCGCGCCCGGAGTCAGTTTCATCGGGAAATGCCAACCCGTGGAAAATGCTTCCGACGCGGCAGTCTGGAGATAAAAGCTGGTGGTGTCGTTTACCTCATAGCTGAACCGGGCGAACAGCGAGCCTTGGCGATAGGCGTCTTGCAGCGTGCCATAAGGCGAAAAAGCGCCGTCGCCACCCGAATTCTCGTTGCCAGTCCCCGTCGTCACATTGCCGGCCGCATCTCTTGCACCCGCGACACCGGGGACAAAGGGCGCCAGCACGCCATTGGCGATGAACTGCATGCCGGTAGCCTGGGGGCAAGCCGGAGAACAGCCCTGAACCAGGCCGCCGAATGTCGAATTGGGCCTGCGACCATTGACGATATAGGCGAAAGGGTTTGCCACAGAACCGGATCCCACTTGCGCAAAGTTGAATGGTCCATAAGGCCTGTCATATTGGTTGATGCCGTCCCGGTGCCGATACTCCACTGAGCCTTCAAGATGGCCGCGGCCGCCGAACAGATCGCCGCCCGCCGCCATGCCGAACTTGTAGCTGAAGGCGTCTCCGAAGTTCGAGATCCCGGCATTGCTGTCAATCTTGAGCCCGGCAAATTTCTTGTCGAGGACGAAATTCACCACCCCGGTCACGGCATCGGAACCATAAACCGCGGATGCACCTCCGGTCACGATATCGATCCGGGACACCAGCATCTGCGGCAGGGAGTCGATATCGACTGTACCATTCGCATTGGAGGGCGGCGCGCGATGACCATCGAGCAGCACCAGCGTCCGGTTGGAGCCGAAATTTCTCAGGTTCAAAACATTGCTGGCGGCGTTGATGCTGCCATCGCCGGCCCGGCCGATCAGCTGGGAGCCCTGAAAGATCGGCAGCTTGTTCAGGCCATCAGGGAGGTTGGTGGGTGTGGTGGCCTGAAGCTGCTGTGCTGAGATAATCGTGACCGGTGTGGGCGAATTTGCCGCGTCGGAAATGACGCGCGAACCCGTCACCACGACGGATTCCAGCGGCGCGGAGCCGCCGGCCATATTGGAAACTTCGCTGACGGGAGCGGCCATCCTGGCGCGGGCCTGCGGGGCATTCAGGATGATGGTATTGCCGTCGTCGGAAGCAACCTCGGTTCCTGTTCCCACAAGAAGCTGAGCGAGCGCCACCCGCGTTTCGAAATTGCCCTTGATCGGTGTTGTTTTTACGCCCCTTAAACGGTCCCCGGGCGCGATGATTTGTATGCCGGCCTGTCGCGCAAATTCGGGAATCGCCTTGTTGGCATCTTCGGCAGGGACATCGAACGAATGAGCCTGGGCCCATGCACTCCCCGCACAACACAGAGCCGCCGAAGCAACACCGGTGAATAAGGCCATTTTCGTCCAGGCAGCGCGCATGTCTTCCCCCTTGTTAAGAACCCGTCTTGCTGCAGGTTCACTCAGAGTTAGATGCGTAGGGCCTCTCAAATCCCTATGCCGTTGTGCAAAATCAGCGTGATATTTTTACCGCGTCATCATTCACGTCAGCTCGCAATCCCAAAGACAGCGCCACGGCTTTGGAAAATCCGATCGGATCATTGGAAACGAACACGCCCGTGACGGTCTCTTTGGCAAGCACCGGATCGTCGATCTCAATGCGGATGCTGCTGTAGCGGGCGAATGTCGCGGCAGCAGATTCCAGTGTTTCGCCTTCAAATGACAGACGCCCGACGCGCCACAACAGCTCGCGGGAAACCTCGACCCGTGTGACCGGTATGGTTTCGATCGGCGCATCCGGGGGCGCCACGGCCCTGCTGTTCGCCGACAATCGTACCGGCGCACCGCCCAATATTTCGGGGCGTTTAATCTCGACTTCGCCTTCCCGCACCAGCACCTGGATGGGGCGGTTGGGAAGCAGCGTTACCGAGAAACTGGTCCCAACGGCCCGAACCGTGGCTCCGGCGGCATCGACGATGAACGGGCGCAGCTTGTTTTTTGCAACGTCGAACAATGCCTCGCCTTTCACCAGGGTGATGCCCCGTTTTTCTTCGGTATATTTCACTTCCATCCGGGAATCGGTATTCAATGTGACAATCGAGCCGTCGTCCAACGGCACTATCCGGGTTTCACCAATTCGTGTTTCGTAGCTCCTGACATGGAAGGCGCGCCAGGCCTGCGGCACGGCAAAGATCGTGGTGGCCACGCCCGCTGCGATCGCGCCCGACAGGGCGAACCGGCGCCGCGACATCCAGCGTGTTGACGCGTTTGGCTGCACGAAGGGCTCAAAGGATGCCGCATCGAAGCTCGGGCCGAATGCCTTCGCCCGGTCGGCAAAAGCCAGCACCGCCCGCGCCTTGGCGAACGCGCCGAAATGGCGAATATCGGCTTCCAGCCAGCCATCGAGGCTGGCCTGCTGGTCCGGACTCAGTGGCCCGGAATCCACCTTGGCGGCCCATTCAGCCGCCTGGCGGTCAACCTCCCGGCTCTTCAGTCTTGTCATAGGGGGCTATCAGTTCTTTCTGCTTTCTAGATGCATGAGACGTCACTTTCCCTCCACGGCCAAAGGTTTCCATCAGAAGATGGACACTCTTGGCCATGTATTTCTCCACGGTCTTTTCGCTGATGTGCATCTCTTGCGCAGTTTCGCGCTGAGACAGACCAGATATGCGCCGAAGCGTGAATGCCTGCCGGCAGGCACTGGGCAACGACGCCAGTGCGGCACCCAACTCTCTGAGTTCGTCCCGGTAAATCAATTCCTGTTCCGGTGAGGCTTCGGGCGCCATCAGACTTAATTGATCAAGATCCGCCGTGGCCGAGATGGATACCACCCGCAATCGGCGAAAATGGGCGGCGATGATGGAATAGGCCGTTTGGAACAGATACCTTTTGGGCTCGCGGATGTTCGAAACAATGTCGAGCGCGGCGATCCTGGCATAAGTCTCTTGCACGATATCGTCGACATCCAGGTCAACCACGCGCTTATGGCGAAGCCAGGCACGCAACGCCGGTTCATGTGGCAGGATGTGGCTTGCCAGCCAAGCGGCGCGATCGTCCGAAACCCAGCCCATGCGCGATGTTGGCAACAACGGGTGCTTTTGCAAGAGCAGCACCAGGGCGCACGACTTAAATGGCACGGCGGCGGATAGTTCTGCCCATGCCGTAGGGAAATGCGAAGTTCACGCATCTACGTCTGAAAACGGCCCGTCGTGCCTGGGTTTCGTCAAAAACGGACAGGCGAGAAAGGCGCAATGCCTCAGAATTTATATCCCAAGGTCACACCCGTCATGCGCGGCGGCAGCGGGATGCATTGCAGAACGCCGGACGTATTGGGGGAGCCAAAGGTCCCGTTGGGCGCCGAATTCAGCACGCCATTATACTCCGGCAAGCAGGCTTGCGTGTTGACGACATTGTTCATGAACAGGGCCAGATCGGCATTGCTATGGCCGACATCGGTGAATTCCAGCCGGAAGTTCAAGAGACCGTAAGCGAAACTACGCTGCAACGGATTGAAGGACCGCAAGTCCGCCAGATAGCGGCTCTGCCAGTAGTAATGCGCCGTGAACACGGTATCGCCCAACGGCAGCCCGCCCAGATCGGTACCGAAATTGACGGTCGCGGTTTCATTGGTCTGCCAGGTCGGCACCGGGATGGGCGTGCCCGACAGATTGGTTCCGCTGCTGGGCTGCAGATAGCCGGCCGGCACAATGAAGGTAAAGTCGGTGTAGCGCGGATCAATATAGCTGCCCGAAGCATTGAGCGTCAGCCACTCGGTCGGGATCAGGGTGACGTCCCATTCCGCGCCATAGATCTTGCCCGCCGCGGCGTTGAGAGTGACGTTCTCGTTCAGAAAGCCGACGCAGTTGCCGGCATTGAACTGGGTCTGGGTGCAGGCGCCGCCGCCGACGGCGGTGGCCAAGGTCACATTGGGAACCTGCTGCTGCACCTGGATATTGTGATAACTGGTTTCATAGAGCGCCAGGTTGGTGCGCAGCGCCATGCCCGCTACCGTCCAGTCCGATTTCACACCGATCTCATAGTCCAGTACGTTTTCCGGCAACGCCGTCAGGGCGGCGATATTCTGCGCCTGGGTATTGATGCCGCCGGAGCGATAGCCCGAGCGCATGGTGGCATAGACCATGGTGCCTTCCCACAGGTCATGATCCAGCGCCAGGGTCCAGGTCGGTTTGTGGTAGCTCTTGTTGATGTCCGCCGCGCATTGCGCCAGCGGCAGGGTTACACCGGTGGCGCTGGTCAGCAGGCAGACATTGCTTTGTCCGGCGTAGCTGATGCCGTTATAGGTGAAAGGCGCCGGATTGAAGACCGCGTTGGTCAGGGTTGCGTTGGTCGCCGCGGTGGCCGGGGTGCGTGTCGACTGGCTGGCGATATGCGCGGAGCGCTCGTCATAGGTGTAGCGTCCACCCACCGTGAAGCGGGTGTCAGACCAGATGCTGTAAGTCGCCTGGGCGTAAGCAGCGTAGGAGCTGTTCCGCTCGCTGTTGTTGCTCCAATCGGTGATGCTGAACTGCTTACCCGCCGCGGCGGTGGGCGGCCCGGCGGCCGAAGGCAGGAATTGATAAAGGAAGCCGCCGTCATTGGGGCTGCGCTCGTTGAAATAGAACAGGCCTGTCGTCCATTGCAGCTTGTCGTCAAAGCTGCGGCCATTGACGGTCAGTTCGCTCTGCCAGGACTGATAGTTCGGGAAGTTATACTTGTAGGTATTGCTTTCGAAGGGCAGGCCGCGGCTGACCGCGGTGCCGGTGCTGTTGAAGGTGCGAAAGGCCGCCATCAGGCGGACATCAATGTCGCCAAATTTCTTGTTCGCGGTGGCCGAATAGGTTCCGTAATGCCCGGCGCTGAGGTTGGAAATATCCTGCTCGGCGGACCAGAAGCCGTAGGTCTGTTCGCGCAGCACCGAAGCCAGGATCGCGTTATAGGCCTGGGGCGAGGGATTGGGATTGGAAACGCCGGTGGCGGTGGCCGTCAGGTAATAAGGCTGCATGACCTGGCCGCGCAAATCGGTGAATGGAAGGCAGGTGACCGGGATGTTGCAGATCGAGGTGCGGCCGGCGGACGCCACGGTGCCCACAAAATAACCCAGGTCATGATAGGTCGAGCCGGTATCATGCTCTGAAGAAATGTCGGCGCGCACCACCAGGTCGAAGCTGTCGTCGGGCTGCCATTTCACCGAAAAAACGCCGGCCAGCTTCTTGAAGCCCATCGCAGCCTGGGCGTTACGGCGTCCCGTTGCCGGATCAAGAAAATTGTTGGCGATATAACCCTTCTGGTTTTCCGAATTCAGCGCCACCCGCAGGAACAGCGTGTCATCCAGCGGCAGGTTGACGGCGC
>JAEKMB010000093.1 GCA_019508105.1 Alphaproteobacteria bacterium | reverse complement strand
AGGACTTTTTCCCCCTGACCGTGAATTACCAGGAACGCTATTACGCCGCCGGCAAGATTCCGGGCGGCTATTTCAAGCGCGAGCGCGCCCCGACCGAACGCGAGACCCTGATCTCGCGCCTGATCGACCGTCCCATCCGGCCTTTGTTCGCCGACGGCTTCAAGAATGAAGTGCTGGTGGTGGCGCAGGTCCTGAGCCACGATTTGGAAAATGATCCGGACGTGGTGGCCATGGTTGCGGCCTCAGCCGCGCTGACCCTGTCGGGTCTGCCCTTCCAAGGCCCGATCGCGGCGGCCCGCGTTGGGTACATCAATGGCGAATATGTCCTGAACCCCAGCATCGACGCCTATCCGGAGTCCAAGCTGGAACTGATCGTCGCCGGCACCCGCGATGCGGTGATGATGGTGGAATCCGAAGCCCAGGAACTCAGCGAAGACGTGATGCTGGGCGCCGTGATGTTCGGCCACAAACAGATGCAGACCGCCATCGACGCCATCATCCGCCTGGCGGAAAAGGCGGCCAAGGACCCGCGTCCGGTGCCGCAGGATGCCCATGCTCCGCTGCGCGCCGCCATCAAGTCCGCGACGTCGGCAGAGCTAGCCAAGGCATTCCAGCTTCCCATCAAGTTCGAGCGCCGCGATGCGCTGAGCGCCGTGAAGAAGAAGTTCGCCGAACAGTTTGTGGGCGAAGGTGACGGCAAGGTGTCGGCCAATGTCTATGGCGGCCTCTTGCACGACGTGGAAGCCGATGTGATGCGCAATGCGGTGCTGGACACCAAGAAGCGCGTTGACGGCCGCGATCTCACCACCGTGCGTCCCATCGTGGCGGAAGTCGGCATCCTGCCGCGCACCCATGGTTCGGCGCTGTTCACCCGCGGCGAAACCCAGGCGCTTTGCATCTGCACCCTGGGCACCGCCGAGGACGAGCAGTTCGTGGACAGCCTGGAAGGCACCGGCAAGCAGACCTTCATGCTGCACTACAACTTCCCGCCCTACTCGGTCGGGGAGACCGGCCGCATGGGCTCCCCCGGGCGCCGCGAAATCGGCCATGGCAAGCTGGCCTGGCGCGCCATCCATCCGATGCTGCCCAAGAAGGACGAGTTTCCTTACACCATCCGCGTGGTGTCGGAGATCACCGAATCCAATGGTTCGTCTTCGATGGCGACCGTCTGCGGCACCTCGCTGGCGCTGATGGATGCGGGTGTTCCCTTGAAGAAGCCCACCGCCGGCATCGCCATGGGCCTGATCCTGGAAGGCGACCGCTATGTGGTGCTGTCGGACATCCTGGGTGATGAAGATCATCTGGGCGACATGGACTTCAAGGTGGCCGGCACCGACGAAGGCATCACCTCCTTGCAGATGGACATCAAGATTTCCGGCATCAATGAGGAGATCATGAAGACCGCCCTGGCGCAGGCCAAGGGCGGGCGTCTGCACATCCTCGGCGAGATGAACAAGGCCCTGACCGGCGCCCGCGCCGAGCTGGGCGAACATGCCCCGCGCATCGAGCAGATCAAGATCCCCACTGACAAGATCCGCGACGTGATCGGCACCGGCGGCAAGGTGATCCGCGAGATCGTGGAAAAGACCGGCGCCAAGATCAATGTCGAGGATGACGGCACCGTGAAGGTCGCCTCCAGCGACCATGAAGCGATCAAGGCGGCGATCAAGTGGATCCGCGGCCTGACGGCAGAACCGGAAGTGGGCCAGATCTATGACGGCAAGATCGTCAAGGTGATGGACTTCGGCGCCTTCGTGAACTTCTTCGGCCCCAAGGACGGGCTGGTGCATGTTTCGGAACTGGCGCAGAGCCGTGTCGCCAATCCCAAGGACGTGGTCAAGGAAGGCCAGGCCGTGAAGGTCAAGCTTTTGGGCTTTGATGATCGCGGCAAGGTGCGCCTGTCGATGAAGCAGGTGGACCAGACCACGGGCGAAGACATCGGCAAGAAGCCGGCCCCGGCTGAAGCGCCCCAGGCCTGAGGCCTTTTCGTTACGCATGAGAAAGCCGTCCGCCTGCGCGGGCGGCTTTTTCTTTGCCGGTTAACCGCCGGAGCGCTTCTGCTTGTCGCCGCCCCCCGCAAGGGTTATCTGTCCGCCATGGCCGTGCTGATGCGCCTGATAAGCCTGGTTTTGATCGTTATCGCCCTGATGCTGTTGGGCGCGGACGCGGTGTCGTCGCTGGAACGCGGCGGGGAACTTGTGGTCCGCAGCCTGGGTACCGTCTGGGGCATTCTCAACCAGCACAGCCTGGACGCCTTCAAGAGCTGGGTGCAGAACCACGCGCCGTCCCTGGCCCAGGCGGTTTATTCCTCCCTGGCACTGCCCGGCTGGGCCGCGACCGGGGTGGTGGGCGTTATTCTCGCTTTCGTTTTCGGACGGCGGCTCGGCCCGGAGTGACCCGCGGACGCTGCGCGCGAGGGTGAGGGGGCCTAAGTCTCGCGATTTTTTCCCGGCACCCACAGCACATCGCCCATGCCGCCGTCATTGGCGGTGCGCGCCATCACGAACAGGTGGTCCGATAGCCGGTTGATATAGCGCAGCGCCGCATCGTTGATTGTTTCGTCCTGCGCCAGCGCGACCATGGCGGTTTCTGCCCGGCGGGCGATGGCGCGGGCCAAATGCAGATGCGCCGCCAGCGCCGTGCCGCCCGGCAGGATGAAAGAGGTCAAGGGCGCGAGGCTCTCGTTCATCGCATCGATCTCCCGCTCCAGCCGCTCCACCTGGGCTGCGCATATCCGCAAGCGTCCTTCCGCCTTGCGGCCGTCTTCCGGGGCGCAGAGATCGGCGCCCAAATCGAACAGGTCGTTCTGGATGCGCGCCAGCATCTTGTCCGCATCGCCCTCAGCGTCCAGCCTGGCGATGCCGATGGCGCTGTTGGTTTCGTCTACCGCGCCGATGGTCGTAATGCGTGGGCTCGCCTTGGAAACGCGGCTGCCATCGCCCAGTCCGGTCTCGCCGGAATCGCCGGTTTTGGTGTAGATTTTGCTGAGGATTACCATGCGCCAACCCGGCTCTTGCCCCTCAAAGCTTAACTTGTATGATCCGGCCCGTCCCCAGAATTTGAGTGTTCCCATGCCGGTCCAGGCTCCCGAAATCGTCGAAACCGACAGCACCCGCGTCGCCTGTGATGGCGGCGGCGGCGCCCTGGGCCATCCCAAAGTGTTCCTGGAAATGGGCGACGAGCATTTCGTGGAATGCCCCTATTGCGACAAGCGCTTTGTGCTCAAGGCCGGGGCGACACATCATTGAGCCCGCGCGCCTTCTTGGCGGCACTGCTAATGTTTCCACCGGCGAACTCGCTAGCGGGCGAGATTATAACCCCCGCCGGTTTGGCTCCAGTTCAGATCGGCATGACTTTGGCGCAAGTCGAGCGTGCTTTGGGCAAGAAGTTGAAATTTGAGCGCAATGACCCCGATTCGGCATCTTGTTTCGAGGCTGAACGGCCGGGGGACGAGAAGACCTCGTATATGCTGGAACGCTATCGGGTTACCCGCATCGATACAGGGAATAACATGATCGCCACGCCGGAAGGCGCGCACGTTGGCGATACAGAGGCCAGC
>JAEKMB010000333.1 GCA_019508105.1 Alphaproteobacteria bacterium | reverse complement strand
ATATCGACTTCGAGATCGAGTCGTACCTGCGCTACCAGGGCGACAAGTTCTCGACCTACTTCGACGCCAACACCTATCTGCGCATCACCAAGGCGCTGGATTACTTCGACCCGGCCGCCGACTTCGCCGGCAGCCTGCCCGCTGCGCTCGCGCGCGCGAAGGCTGCGTTCATGGTCGTATCGTTCAAGTCGGACTGGCGCTTTCCGCCGGCTCGCTCGCGCGACATCGTGCGCGCCCTGCTCGACAACCGGCGCATCGTCTCCTATCTCGAGATCGACGCGCCGGGCGGCCACGACGCGTTCCTGCTCGACGATGCGCGCTACCACAACGCGCTTCGCGCCTACTTCGCCAACGTCGACCTATGAGAGCCGACCAGGCCGCCATTGCGCATTGGGTGGCGCGCGACGCGCGCGTGCTCGACCTCGGCTGCGGCGACGGCTCGCTCCTGCGCTACCTGTGGCAGGAGCGCCATTCGCCAGGCTACGGGGTCGAGATCGATGACGCGAAGGTGCTCGACTGCGTCGAGAACGATGTCAACGTGCTGCAGGTCGACCTCGAGAGCGGGCTCTCGCTTTTCGCCGACCAGTCCTTCGACTCGGTGATCCTTTCCGAGACGCTGCAGACCATTCACCGCACCGAGTTTTTGATGCGCGAGATGCTGCGCGTCGGGCGCGAGGCGGTCGTCAGCTTCCCGAACTTCGGCCACTGGGGCGCGCGCCTGCAGGTGCTTCTCGGCCATATGCCGGTCTCCGAAACGCTGCCCTACCCGTGGTACGAGACGCCGAACGTCCACCACTGCACGATTGCCGACTTCGAGGACCTGTGCCGGCGCCTGGGCGTGCGCATCCGCGAGCGCCTGGTGCTGAATGACGGCAAGCCCGTCACATGGCTGCCGAATCTGCTCGGCAGCATCGCCCTCTACCGCTGCACTGCCGGATAGCGTTTACGCAGTCAACCGCTGCGTAGTCCGACTTGATCCGGTTGGCGATGCGCTCGCCGACGGGCACATCTCTCGCTGAATCTGCGCTGCGGACACGGCCATGATCAGGAAGCTCGCCAACG
>JAEKMB010000092.1 GCA_019508105.1 Alphaproteobacteria bacterium | reverse complement strand
CTGGGCCAATGTCATCCGCGCGCCTGGGGTGCCGACGCCAGCGCCCACCAGCCTGGGGCATTTCCATGAGAATTTCGCGGAATTCTGGGTGGTGATGGAAGGCAAGCTGGAATTCCTGATCGAGGGCGAGCCGCTGATCACCGCTCATACCGGCGACATTGTTTTTGCGCCCGAGGAACGCTGGCATCGCGCCTTGTCGGCCGGCGAGGGGATGGGAACGCGGCTTGCGATCACGCCGCGCCCGCCGAGCCTGCATTATTACCAGGCCGGGGCCAGCGGCCGCGATTGACCCGCGGCGGGGCGGTTATTCCTTGCGCTTCTGGCTGCCGTAATGGCGGGCCCAGACCTTGGTGAACTCGGCGCCCAGCAGGAATATCTGGGCCGAGTAATAGACCCAGATCAGCAGCACGATGATGCCGCCGGCGGCGCCATAGATGTTGGCGGTGATGAAGTTGGCCAGGAAATAGCCGATCAGGGTCTGGCCCACCTCGAACAGGATGGCGGTGCCGCAGCTTGCCACGATCACGTCGCGCCACATCAGCTTGATGTTGGGGAGGAGCTTGTAGATCGCCGCGAACAGCAGCGCGACGATGACAAAGGAAAATTCCAGGTTGATGATGCCGATCACCAGCTCGGAAAAATCAGTATAACGGTCCAGCAGCCGTCCCAGCACGCGCACGCCGGTGGCCAGCACCATGGACCCCAGCAGCAGCACCCCCAGACCGATCACCAGGGTCAGGCTCATCACCCGGCCGCGCAGGAGCTGGTAGAAATAGGATTCGTGGCGCGGCGCTTTCCAGATCACGTTCAGCGCATCTTCAATCTCGGTGAAGAAGCCGGACGCCGTGATCACCAGCGCCAGGACA
Organism: Alphaproteobacteria bacterium; assembly: GCA_019508105.1. Taxonomy (GTDB): domain Bacteria; phylum Pseudomonadota; class Alphaproteobacteria; order Micropepsales; family Micropepsaceae; genus Rhizomicrobium. The sequence goes on along the minus strand of JAEKMB010000092.1, from coordinate 2,698 downwards.
CCCAGCAGGCTGCCGGCCAGGGTATGGGGCGCGCTGCGCACGTGCAGGATGGCGAGCTGCACCATGTCGGCGCCTTCCGGGGTCATGATGCGGGTGAGCTGGTCGTGCACGGCGTGGCTGGCGGCGGCCTGGCCCAGGCCCAAGGCGGCGATGGCGGTGGCGATGAACAGCACCGGCGCGATGGCGGTGACAGCATAAAAGGAGATGGCGGCGCCGCGGGTCAGGGCATTGTCGTCAATAAAGGCGGTGACGCCTTCCTTGAGCAAAGTCCAGGCGTTGAAATGTCGGGGCACGGCGAATCCAGGTTCCTCGAAGTTCCCCCAACGTAGCAGGGAAGGGGAAAGTTGCACCCATTGACGGCTTTGGGCGTTAGCGAACGGGGAGCACCGCGGTTAAGTGATTGATTTGCCATGTCCGTTACGGAGCATCCGCACAAGCCACCGGGAAGATGGTCGCGTGAATCGCTGAAGGAGCGGGTGATCTCGGATTTCCGGGATTTCCGCTTTACCTGGAGCGGTTTCTTGCGCTGGACGGGGATCACCATCCTGGCGGTGCTGATCGCGGCCATCATCACACTTTATTTCCTGGACTGGAACCAGATGCGCGGGCCGGTGGGCCGCTATCTCTCCTATCGCGCCGAGCGGGAGGTACGGATCGACGGCAATCTGTCGGTCAAGCTGTTCAGTTGGCAACCCAGGGTGGATGCCAGCGGCGTCTATGTCGGCAATCCCAAATGGGTGGGCACGCCGCAGGCCGCCAAGGTCAAGGAGCTGCGGCTTGAGTTCCGGCTGGTGCCGGCGATCTTCGGCCATTGGATCCTGCCGCTGCTGCAGATCGACGAGCCGGACATTCTGCTGGTGCGCGATGAATCGGGGCGCACCAATTGGGATCGCCGCGGCCGCCACCCCAATGACGCGATCAAGCTGCCGCCCATCAAGCGCTTTCTGGTGAATAATGGGCATGTGCAGATCGACGATGCGGTGCGCAAGCTGCATTTCACCGGCACGGTGAATTCCAGCGAGGAGGTGGGCGGGCGGCGCGCGGCTTTTGCCCTGCTGGGCAACGGCACCTTGAACAAGAACAAGTTCCTGGCCGATGTGACGGGCGGCCCGCTGCTGAATGTGGACGAAAGCAGGCCTTATAATTTCAAGGCCGATGTGCGGGCGGGCGAGACGCACGCCATTGTCAATGGCGCCATCACCCAACCCTTCCACATGGACCGCTATACCGCAGGGATCAATCTCAGCGGCCCCAGCCTGTCGGATCTCTATTATCTCACCGGCCTGGTGTTGCCGCATACACCATCTTACCACCTGACCGTGAACGTCCAGCGGGAAGGCACTTTTTACCGGCTGAACGATATCAATGCGCTTCTGGGCGGCACCGACCTGGAGGGCAATCTGACGGTGGATGCGTCGAACGAAATTCCCGCCCTGGCGGGACGGGTGGCGTCGCGGCGGCTGGTGTTCGAGGATCTGGGCCCGGTGGTGGGCGGCGGCAAGGCGGCGCCGGTACAGAGCCGCTATATGCTGCCGCAGACCGAGCTGCATACCGAGCGGCTGCGCCAGTCCAATGCGGAAGTGGATTACAGCGCCCGGTCCATCGCCTCGCGCGACTTTCCCCTGCGCAGCCTGGATACCCACATCAGCGTCCAGAACGCGGTCTTGAACCTGAAGCCACTGTCCTTTGGTTTCAGCCAGGGCAAGCTGTCCGGCTCCATCCGCATCGATGCCCGCCGCAACATTCCCACCTCGTCGGTGGATGCGCGCGTGACTGACATCCATGCCGAGACTTTCATCAAGCGCAGCGACAAGCCGATTTCCGGCGTGTTGGAGGCGCGCGCCGTGCTGACCGGGACCGGCAAGTCAGTGCATGCCGCGGCCTCGAACGCCAGCGGCACCTTCACCGCGGTGGTGCCGACAGGGGGCATGCGTCACAGCCTGGCGGAATGGACGGGGATAGATGTGCTGACGGCGCTCAGTCTCAATCTCAGTGGCGACAATTCCAATACCCAACTGCGCTGCGCGGTGGCCAATTTCGGGGTGCGGGACGGCATGATGACGGCGCAGCAGTTTGTGATCGATACCGATCCGGTGCGGATTGACGGCAGCGGCACCATCAGTCTCAAGGATGAGACGCTGGACATGCGGCTGCAGGGCAAGCCGAAGAATTTCCAGCTGGTGCGCGTGCGCGCGCCGATCACCGTGAAAGGCAGCCTGGCGCATCTGACGCTGGGCGTGGAAGCCGGCGGGGCGATCGCCCAGGGCGGCATTGGCGCGGCGCTGGGCTTCATCACGCCGCTGGCGGCGATCCTGGCCTTCATCGATCCGGGCCTAGCCAAGGATGCCAATTGCGGGTCGCTCCTGGCGCAGGCCAAATCGCAGGGTGCGCCCGTCAAAGCGTCAGCGGTCAACAATGCGCCGGCCCCTCGCAGGTAGCATTTATCTCTCCGGTGGAACACGTCACCGGGGGCGGGAACCAAATGCACGCACGAACGTTGTTTGCGGTGGGGCATATTCCCCCATAAAAGGAGATTTTCATGCGAAGCAAATTATCTGCAGCCTTCATTGTTCTTGTCATTCTGGGCGGAGCCTCCACGATCCTGACCGCCTGCAATACCGTTGAGGGCGCCGGCAAGGATGTTGCACATGCCGGCCACGAGGTTTCCGAAGAAGCCAAAGAACACAAGAAATAATAT